>CAYMXZ010000059.1:0-17470 GCA_964394475.1 uncultured Caldithrix sp.
TTCTCGCCCTGTAATGCCCGCTGAAAGCGCTCCTGCCATTTTGGACGCAATTCTGGTGGTAGTAAGTGGATTAGATTACCACCAATTTTTAATTTCACCTGAAAAAATTGTTGAAATAACCGTTGAAAAGTGGAATTTAATGCCGTCACACAAAAGTTCTCATCCACCGACCATATGGAGTCGGTAGTATTTTCAATTAAAGCATTCAAATTCGCTTTGCCGGTCGAAACTTCTTCCTCAACTCTTTTTTTATCGCTAATATCTCGTATGATAATGGCAATAGCTCGTTTATCATGAAAAAGAATCTGGTTGCCTGAAACCTCAACCCACTTTAACTGATGATCCGTAGTATAAATTCGATACTCTGCTAAAAAATTCCCCCTGTTCATCCTGACCTTTCGGATATGCTCAAGCGCTTTTTTCCGGTCATCAGGATGGATAAATTGAAAAATATTATATCCCTCCCACCTCTGATTTTCAGGTAAAGAGACGAGCTTCAAACTCGGCTGATTGAGAAACAGGATATTTCCGCGGGCATCGATAATGATAATGCTATCCAGTACCGAATTAATCAGCGTTTTTAGTATCTTCAATTCTGCGACGGCCTTTCCTGGATAGAAAGATGTGACCAGGTTGTCCGTATTATTTTTGTCATCATCTGAAAAAACAAAATCAAGTACGGCTGATTTCTTTTTTCGCAGTATCTTCATCAATGAAAATTTCTCAATAAATTCTACCAATTCATTTTTAGCAAAAGTTTACCCTGCCCAAACCTGTAACTAAGAATTTTTTTATTATCGGATATTCTTCTTAATTTTTTCCTTTTTTTTTAATTTTATTCGAATGGAAGTTTTTAAAAGGAAGGAAATTACCACCGAATGGCAGAGTAAATTTTTCTCTAAAAAATCAACACCCCGCAACAATGGCGGGGTGTTAATAAAAATAATTGGACAGTATATCACTACCGAGCAGAAATCTGGTAAATGATGCCCTGCCATTCAAAGATGATATTCTCACCCAGAGCAAGGATCTTTTTCAAATCAGGATTTTGATACAGGAGATGAAAATATTCATCGCTCAAATAAATGAGGTGGTGACCGGCAGCCGTCAGCGATTTTACTTCACTATCGACCCAACATCCATTTTTTAGATAAAATGTTTTCTCTCCAATCCGCTGAATGTTCAAAAGAACATCAATTTCTTTATCCGCCTGCTCCATTTTTTTCATTACACGGCTGGACATCACTGCTCCTTTGCCAGATGATTTATCTGCCGCCGCTGGACTGGCAATCAAAGCGTCAAAGAATTGCTGTGAGCCGATGCTTTCTTCATCTATTTCCGCCTGCTTTTGTCTTTTTCTCTCCCGGTGGGCAAGGCGCTGTTGTGAAATACTGGCAGTTCCAGCTGTCACCTCATTGGCGAGCGCCTGTAATTCCCGCTGCTGTTCAGTAACCAGATAGGAAGTATAAGGAGTGACGATCCCGTATTCTTTGCCGATAGCTTTTATGCTTTCCACCAATTCTGGATTTTCTCCTTTGAATCGAATTTCAGTCAACAGATGATACACTTTACGATTGGCCCACAAGTTGGCGATAAAATCATTGTCACTTTCCCGCCGGGGAAATGATTTATCAAAATCGAAATGGCGATTATTCCCCTGCTGCTTACCGCTCAATTTTATTTTTACTTCCCCGGGAGAACGGTACCGGCCCAGAATAGTCAACCGCTCCCCTTTAAAAATAGTAGGAAGTTTTACCGGATATAGGTCGTACACCCGGGCATCTCCAAAATCCAGCGATAATTCAGTAAACACTGGATGAGAAATTTTGCTGTAGAAACCTGAAACAACAACTTCAATATTTTCATTCGGTTTTACGTAAACCGAGCTTCCCTGCGTATCCAGAGCCAGTTTATCCAGTAGAAAGGTATTGACATCATATCCAACCCCAAAGGTAAAAATGCGTGTTCCGTCCTTTATCAACTGGCTTGTCTGCTGTAATATTTGCTGGATGTTGGTTTCTCCCTCGGTGGGTAATCCATCGGTCAGAAAAATAATACTGGTTTCCCGCTCATCGACCACCCGCTTTTCCTGCAAGGCTTGCTTCAAGGCTTCCTGAATGTTCGTCCCACACGCGGCGTAAAGATTATCGATATAATAGCCGGCATTTTCTTTGGTATCATCGGTGGCTTTTTGCAAATTACCCTGAAACATATTCACAGTTGAACTGAAGCTGATAATGTCAAAACGATCGTCAGTGGATAAGGAATTCACACAAAATTTTAATGCCTCTTTAGCCTGACTTATTTTTTCACCCTGCATACTTCCTGAAACATCAATCACAAAAATGATGTCTTTCGCTGGCGGTCGGAATTTATTCACCATCTCATTCGGACTTAAAATCATTAAAAAGTATCCATCACGAT
Source organism: uncultured Caldithrix sp. (assembly GCA_964394475.1). Taxonomy (GTDB): domain Bacteria; phylum Calditrichota; class Calditrichia; order RBG-13-44-9; family RBG-13-44-9; genus RQOF01. The sequence continues at coordinate 2,425 of CAYMXZ010000059.1, forward strand.
CGGTACGGGGACGAAATGAGATGAGAGTACAGTTCATTTCTTGAACGGCCAGAGAATAGTAAAGAACAAAATCTTTATCATTTTGACCATTGCTATTTTCCAGAGATATTCTGGCGTTGTGTGGATTGGGTCGATCAAGTTGGATCGAATGAGAAGGAGAATAAATATCACCCAGGGGTTGGTCATCGCTTATTTCCATCGATAGATGCAGATTCTCAAAAACTTTCAATCCACCCTGGCGAAGAGGTAACTGAAATTTAATTTGATTGGATTGATAATCAAGAATACTGGAATAGCAGAATTCAATTTTTCTCTCATTTTTTGGTTCAATTGGAAAAATGCTGGTTTTATAAATTCCCTGACCGGCATACTCCAGCAGAGCAGGATCTTTTATTCGGCGGACAATCTCCTCATACGTACCGCGGGCTTCTCGGGCATCCAATACCGTACCTTTCACCTTTTCTCCATCTATATAGAGATAAAAATCTTTGAGCTGCCCTTCACCTGGAATGAAAAAAACATATTCACCTTCTATTCTTTGTGAAGTGGGATTGTAAAAAATGTGCTGCTGGGTAACCGTTGCCACACCGTTTTTTATCACCACCCTGGCATCTGTTGATTTCAATTCCAGTTGAGTCAGAGCAGGTTGTGCAGGACGTTCCGGAAATAAAAATACCCCCTGAGAAAATAATGATCCTGCCAAAATACAGCTCAGTAATAAAAAATTTACGGCTTTCATTTTTTGCTCCTTTCCTTAAGTTCTTTGCAATTGCTTGACATCTTCTTCGCAACCATCTAATTTTCTGCATATTCGATTTACTTTCTGTACATTAATGTCATTAATAGGTGGAAGGTAAATGCTGATCGATGACTTTTTTTCGGACCGGAAGATTATTCAGCGGATCAGGGCAAATGACCGTCATGTGTTGGGAGAACTTTTTATGAAGTATCAGAAGATGGTATATCACTATATTCAGCAGCATGGTGGAAATGAACTCGATGCAGAAGATGTTTTGCAGGAATCAATTATCGTTTTGTGGCAGAAAGCCAATTCCGCAGAGTTTCAACTTTCTTCCAGATTGAGCACTTATGTAATGGCGGTTGCTAAAAATAAATGGCTGGCCGAACTTCGCAAACAACAGCGGATTTCTCATGAGGAAATTCATTTGAACACGATGCAAAATAATCCTGGTTCTCTGGAACACCTGATCTCAAAGGAAAAAATCGAAATGCTGAGAGAAGCCCTCGATCATATTCCGCCTCTTTGTAAAAAGCTGCTTTTGCTGTATTATTTTGAAGAAAAAAGTATGGATCAAATTGCTGATATTCTTGGTTTAGCCAACGCTGATGTGGCGAAAAGCAAGAAATATCAATGTAAAAAAAGTCTGGAAGAAATTTTAAAACTGAGATTGCCTGAATTTGGGGGTGATTCGTCATGAACTGTATATATAATCAAACACCAGAAATATATGAGGATTACTTGCTTAACCGGTTAAGTGAGAAAGAAAAAGAGGAGTTTGAGTTACATCTATCGAGCTGCCCGCTGTGTCAGAAAGAATTGGAATTCGCCCGAGTTTTTATTGGCGGGATTCGGGAGATCGGCAAACAGGAAATGAAAGCAGAAATTCGGCGGCAGGTTGAGCAAAAACAACTGGCACCAGCGGGTTTCAACTGGGGAATATTACTTCGAGCGGCAGCGGTCATTTTGTTCCTGGTAGTTGCACCCGGGATGATTTATTACTACTGGTATTTCATCCCCCATCAACAACAAAAACTCCTTACTTCTTCAGAAGAAACTACTGACGTTACGGCACAGCTTCCATCCACAACAGAGGGAAAATTAGATAAAAAAGAAGATGAAACAGCAAAGGACCAGCTCATTCTCAATGATAAATCTAGAGAGCAGAGATCCAAACTCAATGAACCAATGACCATTGAAAATAAAGTGGTAGGGGCAAATCATGTCCCGGCGCAAATGGAAGCAGATCATAAGAAAAGATCAATAGCAGAAATTCCTTCTCCGGCTGTTACCGCAAGTACTTCATCGGAGGCCTACTCTGCCCGACCAGAAAAAAAACTCCCGGCGACTGTTTTTATCTTCGATTCCAGTCAAATCCTGATTAAAAAAGAGGTCTCCCGTTCTTCCACTCTCAGTAAAAGTGCTGCCGAGCAGCCGCTGGCGCCGGTCTCTCACTTCTGGCAATACCGTCAAAATACTCAAACCATACAAATTTCAGTGCAGGAAATTCGCCCCAGCGTTTCATCTCCCTCCGCAGTGGAATTACCGGAAAAATTTCCGGTTCAAATTATCTCCACTCATTATCCGAATCTACAAATGATCTGGCAACTGGATACCACTCGGGTAAAATTTGATCCCTCTCAATTGCAAATAATAATGGACTCCAGTAATTATTTGATGGTTCAGTGGCCATCTGGAACAACCTATCGGATCGATACCCGGCAACAAAACACCGAAGCCGTGAAAATAAAACCGTAAAAGTCAGTCGGAATCCAAGTTTCTATTCAAATACTGGCGGGGGCATTGGACCAAAAAGCGATCCAACTACATACCTTTATTTCAAATTTTTGAAGAACATGTATCCAGAAATTTAATGGATATTAAATCAACACCTTTTCGAAGGGAAAAAGCACTAAATTTTTCTGAATATCTTTCATCCAGAAATAATTTTTTACGGTAGTCTTCAACCCTCCAATAAAACTGCCGATCTGAACTCTAAATTTTTTTATTCTTGACCTGAAACATTCTGGTCGTTGTCCTCGTAAACTGGTTCACCATTTAGACCTTTCCATCATCACCTCCAAAAAAGAGCAGTACCTTTCCGGCTTCAAGAGGAAGCCGGTTTTTTATATATGGATCATAATAGATAGGTAAGTCAACCTATTATAAATTAATAAAACGACATTCAAAATCAACAGCAAATAAAATCTTGTTTACCACCAAATAGTCTGGACTATTTTCATTCACAATGAAGATTTTAGAAGAAAATTATTTTATTTCAAGAATTACCGATGAGATATTTTCCTGCTGGCAATAATAAGTGCGATTTTTTCAAGATTTTTTACAAAATATCTGCGAGTGAAATATATTAAAACTTAATTTGTATTCAACCATTTTTTCTAATAATTTTGTGCTTGATTAAACAAATTAAATCAAATAACTGAGAAACAGGATTATCATATCATTGAGGATAAAAATGAAAAAATGGCCACAATTTTTAGATGAAATCAATCAGCTTTTATGTTCAGGAAATTTAAAGCAAACTTCCCAAAAATTGCAAGAAGCACTCAAAGAAGAACCGAATCGATGTTTATTCCAGAAGCTATTAGCTGATCTTTTATATTTACAAGGTCAAATCCATGAATCCATTGCAGTTTATCAAAAAATTGTAGAAAAAAATCCTGAATTTACAGCCGCTTTATACGGTTTGGGAATTTCGTATTACCGCGCTGGTCAACTCAGAAAGGCCATTGAGCAGTTTGAAAAAATTATCAGTATTAATCCGTCGCTGGCGATGGCTTTTTACTGGCTGGGAATATCCTACCGCCATCTGGGAGAAGAAGAAAAATCAATCGCGGCCTATCAGAAGCTCATCGAACTCAGTCCCGAATCTGAGATAGCCCATTACCATCTGGCCGGGGTGCATATGTTTAAGCGAAATTATGAAGAGGCCATTACCTATCTTTCTCGTCTGGCGAAAATTTCCACCGAAAATGCCGAAGTATACTACCGCCTGGGATTATGCTATCATAACACAGGATCCTATCAAAAAGCCGTAGAAAATTATAAAAAAGCCCTTCAGCTCAATCCGGATAATGTCCATTGCCAGGAAATGCTCGATCTAATCATCCATGTGGACGAACCCTAAAGAATTTCCTTCTGCCCGCAGCATTTCACAATTGGAAGGAAGCATAGATCTTATCTATTTATTTCATGCAGTTTATTGCTGCTAATGTTTGACTTTTTGCTTCCTTTTTTCGATGGTGTGGTAAATGAATGAATGTTGCCAGTGTAAGGTGATATTTTACTTTATTACTCATATATTGATAATTTTAAATAATTTTGTCATTTCGCAAAAAATTAAATATCATCAGAACCAGGAGTGGCCTACTATTCTTTTACTTTTAAGTTATTAATATTATTGACCTTATCAGCAATAATAACCACCTGGTATCAGAATATCCAGAACGAGCGAAAAGACCCTGATAATACTTTTCAATAATTCCCGCCCATTTTTTTTAATAAATTTAACATAAAATTAATGGTGTTATAATAGAGTACAGGATGAACAACCACTGATATTTATGAAAAAACAAAGCAAATATTTCATTCCCCGCGAGCGCAGCTGGCTGTCGTTTAACGAAAGAGTGTTACAGGAAGCAGAAGATAAAAGTGTGCCATTGATTGAGCGCCTAAAATTTCTGGGAATTTATTCATCTAACCTTGACGAATTTTTCAGTGTTCGGGTCGGTACCATAAGACGAATGATCAATGCGGGTATAAAGGATAAAACCGAATTAGGCGGCAAACCAAAAGACATTCTCAATGAGATTCAACAAATTGTCTTACGACAGCGCGATAAGTTCGACAAAATTTTCAACGAACTGGTACAGGAGCTGGAAAAAGAAAATATTTTTATCATCAACGAAAAGCAGCTGAACAGCGAACAAGAAAAATTCGTAAAAGGTTATTTTGAGCAAGAGGTCTATCCCCGACTGGTGCCGATCATGCTCAATTCCCATCCCAGTTTTCCCTACCTGAAGAACGCGGTCATTTATTTAGCCATTCACCTGTCCCATAATGAAAAACATAGTAAGCCTTCTTTTGCCTTAATTGAAGTGCCGGCAAATCTTTTGCCGCGTTTTATTGTGTTACCTAAGATCGACGATCGCAAGTTTATTATCATGCTGGATGATGTGATTCGCTATGGTTTAAAAAATATTTTTGCCATTTTCGGTTTCGACAATCATCAGGCTTATACCATCAAACTCACCCGTGATGCCGAACTAGATATTGATGATGATGTCACAAAAAGTTTCTTTGAAAAAATCGCCGACTCTGTTAAACAGCGACAATTGGGTCAACCGGTGCGTTTTGTATACGATCGTGAAATTCCTTCTGATTTATTTAACTTCATTCTCAAGCGTACTCATTTGCAGAATTTTGAGAATCTCATCCCGGGAGGACGCTATCATAACGCTCGCGATTTTATGAATTTCCCAAAAATAGGTTCTGCTTCACTGGTATATAAACCCAGAACCGCTTTATATCACAGGGAATTGCAAGTTTCAAAAAGTATTTTCAGCGTCATCAAACAAAAAGATATTCTACTGCATTATCCCTACCAATCCTTCCATCACATTATTGATCTGATGCGGGAGGCAGCTATCGATCCTCAGGTTATTTCCATCAAGATGACGCTGTACCGTTTAGCCAAAGACTCAAATGTTATTAACGCCCTCCGAAATGCCTGTCGAAATGGAAAAGAGGTAACAACCGTCATTGAACTTCAAGCCCGCTTTGACGAAGAGGCCAATATTCGCTGGACGCAAAAATTGGAAGAGGAACAAGCACGAATTATTGATGGGGTGCCGGGTTTAAAAGTGCACGCCAAGCTCTGCCTCATTACCCGTTTGGAGGATGGGGAAAAAGTGAATTATGCCGTTATCGCTACCGGTAATTTTAATGAGGTGACCGCAAAAATTTATTGCGATCATGCCCTCTTAACTGCCGATCCACGCCTTACTTCAGAAGTGAGTAAAGTTTTTAAATTTCTGGAGAATAATTACAAGACCTTTAAATATAAACATTTGCTGGTCTCACCCCTCTTCATGCGCAAGAGAATTCTGAAACTCATCGAGGCTGAAATCAAAAACGCCAAAGCCGGTAAAGATGCCTATATCCTGGCCAAGATGAATAGTTTGGTGGATCAAGAAATCATTAAAAAATTATACAAGGCCAGTCAGGCCGGAGTAAAAATCAAATTGATCGTCAGAGGAATCTGCTCCTTGGTTCCGGGAATAAAAGGAATTAGTGAGAATATCGAAGCGATTAGCATCATCGATCGATATCTGGAACACTCACGAATATTTATTTTTGCCCATGGAGGTGAGGAAAAATATTACATCTCTTCGGCGGATTGGATGATTCGCAATCTGGATAATCGAGTGGAAGTTGCGGTTCCCATCTTCGATAAAAATATCCAGAAAGAACTGAAAGATTTCATGCTGTTACAATTCCGGGATAATACTAAAGCTCGAATTCTGGATGAAAAACAGGAAAATCGTTATCGGAAAAATCCAGTCGAACCACCCTATCGCGCGCAGGACGACATCTATAGATACTTGAAAGGAGATATTCAATCCATTTGAATGATTAATAGATTACAATTTTTATTCAATTGCCTGTCCGGGCATTCTTTTATTATCAAATAATCTTCATGTACTGCCATGTATTATCCAGTAAAAAAGCCTTCATTCCTCAAAAATACTATTCAGAAATTAACTCTCACATATCAAATCATCAGTAAGCCCATCTTGAAAAAGACTATCGCTTATTTTGATACTTTCGACGGTCGGCTTTTTAAAAAGCATTTAACCGTTCAGCAAGAAAATGATACGGTTTATCTTTTTTCACTAAAGAATCAAAAAGTGCTGGCCTCCTCAAAAATCTCTGCTCGACAGACGGTTTACCATTGGTGGGAGATGCCTGCTGACAAATTGCAAAATAAACTTGCACCCATTATCGATATCCGGGCACTTTTACCACTAGTCTCCTGTGATTTGCGGATAAAAACTTATGAAGTTTTAAATGAAGATGGAAAAATTATCTCTCGCCTGTTAATCAAATCACCTATCATTCACTGGCAGAACAAAATAAAAAGACTTCCGCGTTTTCTGGAAATAGAAGCGATTCGTGGTTACGGAAAAGAATTTCATGTCATCAAAAAAATAATTGAAGAACAGGGACTTATCCCGGCTGAGCGACCTTTCCTGCTTGAGATATATCATGCTGCTCAGATTGATCCAGCAAGCTACTCCAGCCGTATCACCATTCAGCTCGAACCTGACATGTCTGCTCGATTGGCCGTGAAAAAAATCTGCCGTCAATTGCTCACGAATATTCAGTTAAATCTACCAGGCATAATCAATGATTGGGATAGCGAATTTCTGCATGATTTCCGGGTGGCGATTCGTCGCACCCGTTCCATCCTGGCTCAAATGAAAATGGTTTTTCCGATAAAGCGCCTGAGTTATTTTCGACAGAAGTTGGGTGAACTACAAAAATCCACCAATCATTTGCGCGATTTGGATGTCTATCTTTTGCGAAAGAGTAACTATGTTACTATTCTGCCTCCCTATTTACGAGGTGGATTGGATGCGTTATTCCAGGAGATTACCACTGAAAGGGAAAAAGAATATCAGAGAGTAAAATCGCTTCTCGGCGACCCGCTGTATTTAGATATCTTAAAGGAATGGGAATCTTATCTACAACAAGAAAACCTGCCGCGCAGCCGAAATTCACAGCGACCCATTCTGTCTTTTTCAAAGAAAGTAATCCGGCAGCGACTGGAAAAAGTGCTGGCAAAAGGTGATCGATTGCTGAAAAAGAAGCCCGAGCAAAAAGAACTACATCAGTTGCGGATCCAGTGCAAGAAACTGCGTTATCTGCTTGAATTTTTTTCTTCGCTATATCCTGAAAAAAAAATTGCCATGCTGGTGGAGCCATTGAGATTTTTGCAAGATTTACTGGGTGAAATAAACGATTTTTCCATACAGATGAGAGATCTGGAACAAAGATTCGAACATTATCAGGCCCAGCTAGAACAGAGAATGCCCCTGGCTGCCATCGGAGGATTGTTGACGTATTCTTATCAGCGACAGCAAGAGCTGAAACAGCAATTTCAGGAAACCTTTCAAAAATTTAGTCGAGCAGAGGTTATGGCGGTGGCCAAAGAACTATTCTATTAACCAAAACAGGCGAGACCCGATCTGCAGATTATTGCACTGTACAACATCAAAGGCGGGGTGGGAAAAACCACCAGTTGTGTCAACCTGGCCTATTTAGCAGCAACTGAGAATTGGCGTGTTTTATTATGTGATCTTGATCCACAGGGTGCGGCTTCATTTTATTTGCGCATCCGCTCCCCAAAAAAATTTCGGGCTAAACACCTGTTAAAAAGCCGAAAGAAAATCAACAAAAATATTAAAGGGACAGATTTCCCCAATCTGGAATTACTCCCCTCCAGTTTTTCCTATCGACATCTGGACGTGCTATTGACGAAAAAAAAGCACTCTCAATATTATCTAAAAAACCTTCTGGAAAAATTTCAGGATGATTATCATTATATCTTTATAGATTGTCCGCCCAATATCACATTCGTTTCTGAAAATATTTTCAAGGCTGCTCATCTCATACTGGTCCCGGTTATTCCCACCACGCTTTCACTGCGCAGCTACCAGCAATTATCTAATTTTTTTACCAAACACAATTATGATTCCCAAAAGTTACTGGCTTTCTTCTCCATGGTCGAGCACCGCAAGCTTCTGCACCGCCAAATCATAATGACCTCCGCTCAGGAGCACATTCCTTTTCTGCACACTCAGATTCCTTACTCCGCTGAAGTCGAAAAAATGGGTTTGTTTCGTAAACCGATCGTAGTGCAGCGTCCAAAATCGAAAGCGACTCAAGCTTATGAGGCCTTATGGCAGGAATTGCGTACCGTCCTGGAGAAAAAAATGAACAAGAGGAATTTGATCATGGATTAAAAAATATCCATCGGTTGTCCGGAAGGAAAATCATTCAAAAAATTTATTATAGCAGGCCGATGGATGAAAAATTTTTTCGAAAAATCGACCGATAAAATATAAACCAGTTACTGAATTATATGGGAATTCTGATTAAATTAAAAATGGTGAGTGAATGTTGGCTCTATATCTGGCGGAAGAATAAGACAGTAGACAAGTCAATTACGATTTGGTGCCACCACTTCACCAAACATGTTTTAAAAAAAGCGAATTTCGACGAAGATTAAATTTTTCTTTGACAATTTCCATCATGCAAATAAAGGATTTGGTATGAAAACCATGCGTCCTCAACGAAAAACTGAAATCAACTGGCTGGAGCTATTTGATCACGCCATCAAAATTGCCGTGAATGCCCATCAGAATCAACGTGACCGGTATGGACAGCCGTACATTTTGCATCCCATTCGCTTGATGCAGAAGGTATCAAGTTTGCCAGAAAAAATCTGTGCGATTCTTCATGATGTGGTAGAAGATTCAGATTGGACTTTGAAAAATCTAAAAGAAGAAGGATTTCCGCCTCAGATAATAAGAGCGCTGGATTGCCTGAGCAAGAGAGAGGGAGAGGCTTATCAGGACTATGTGCGCCGGGCAGCTCAGAATCCGATCGCCCGTCAGGTGAAGTTAGCGGATTTAGAGGATAATATGAACCTGACCCGAATAGATAAATTGAAAAGCGCGGATTTTAAACGTCTCCAAAAATATCATCAAGCCTGGAAATTTTTGCAATCAATTCACTAAAAAAAGAAAAGAGGTGAAAGTAGCATGAAGACCGTTTATTTGATTCGACATGCCGCCGCGGTGGAACGAGAATCATCCCAGAAGGATCAGGAACGACCACTTTCCGATAAAGGGCGAGAGGAATCAAAAAAAATGGCGCAACGATTCAAAAAAATAACCAGCGCTCCCGAGATCTGGATTTCCAGCCCGGCCCGGCGCGCCTTAGAAACCGCTTATATTTTCGCGGAGGTCTTTCATATTCCTCAACAGAAGGTAATCGCAAATACTAAAATATATGACGAAAGCACCGGTAGTGGATTACTACCCATCTTACAGACTCTGGAAGAACCAGCGAAAAGTTGTGTCCTCTTCGGCCATGAACCCACTTTATCGGAATTCGCTGCTCTTCTCGTTGTCCATTACAATGCGCCGCTTCCTAAAAGCGGAATCCTGGGAATTGTTTTTCCCCAATCCAAATGGGCACACCTTCAACCGGCGCAGGGTTTAATCAAAAAAGTATTATTCCCTGAAAACGAAAAGCTCGCCTACGAAATCGAAAAGAGAAGTTTAAAAGCCGCTTTCTATGAAAAAAATCTTGAGCTCCTTCATCTACTCGATGAAAAGATCGCTGCTGATTTAGAGGATACTGTTAGCAAATATAGCAATAAATTAACAAAAAAATATTTTAAGCGACTGAAGGAGAAAGAGAGTAATTCGTAAGTGATACCCCCGGGTGAAAAATTCAGACCAGCGGCTGAAAATCGAAAACCAATCTGGAGTCTAATTTCATAAAAGAGATTCGGTTGGAAAGGCTCTTGTGATAAATATGAATAATAGTCCTGGTATTTTATAATAGACCATTTTCTTGCGGTATATCGTTATTTTTTTGATTTTCATCCCAATAGGAATCTTGTTGTACTAATTAAAATGAACTATCGTTAATTTTCCCACCGACTAAAAAATGTGATATCCACCTTTCCAGATAATTTTGAGAAATCCAAAAACATTTTTTATCCCTTTACGTATTCCAAAAAACTAATCTATATTATTTACATCGATTTCAATGAATAAGGAGAAGAACAATGAGATCAACAGTATTGAAAGCAATGCTTATTTTTTCAATTTTATTCGGCTGGATTTCCCTCGCACTGGGGGAATATGAAGTCGGAAAAACGTATCATGGATTTACACTGGTGGAAAAACGATTTGTTAAAGAAGTGAATGCTGAGTGTTTTTATTTTAAGCATAACCAGAGTGGAGCGCGCTTGCTGAAAATAGCCGCTGAGGATCCCAATAAAACCTTCAGCATTGCCTTTATCACCTTACCGGAAAACGATTATGGCACGCCGCACATCATGGAACATTCGGTATTGAATGGTTCAAAAAATTTTCCAGTAAAAAGCCCCTTTGATGTCCTGCGCAAAGGATCTCTGAATACATTTTTAAATGCTATGACCGGCAACGAGTTAACCATTTATCCCATTGCCAGCATGAATGAAAAAGACTATTTTAATCTGATGCATGTGTATCTGGATGCAGTGTTTAATCCTTTAATCTATGAAGACCCTCGTATTCTGAAACAGGAAGGCTGGCATTATGAACTGTTAGAAAAAGAGGGCGATCCGGTGTACAAGGGAGTCGTATATAATGAAATGAAGGGGTACTATTCCAATCCGGCTCAGGAAATTGATCACTGGATGTACAAATATCTTTTTCCGGACAATAATTATCAATTTGATGCCGGTGGCTATCCCACCGAAATTCCCAAACTGACCTATGAATATTTTCTGGATTTTCATCGCCGATTTTATCATCCGTCCAATAGTTACATTTTCCTGTATGGCGATGCCAATCTGGAATCAGAACTGTCTTTTATTGATCAAAAATATTTGAGTCATTTTCAGAAATCTGATTTCCGGCCTGATATTCCCAATCAGCAGCCCTTCCCTCAACGAAAAGAGATCACCATCCCTTATGCTCTGCCAGAAGGCAGCGAAACCACAGATCAAACCTATCTGGTATGGGGTTTCGTGGCAGGACTGAATACGTACCTGGTGCTTTATCGCGCGCTGGATGTGCTCACAGACGTGTTGGTAAACCATGAATCGGCTCCCATCCGCCTGGCATTACAGGAAGCAGGAATAGGCAAAGATGTGAGTGCACAAGTATATGACAGCAAACAAAATGTTGTTCGAATTATGGTGCCGAATGCCAATCCCGGTGACAGGGATAAATTTATCGAAGTCGTAAACCAGACTCTGAAGGAAGTGGCAGAGAAAGGTGTGGATAAGAAAATGGTGGAAGGAATTTTGAATCGCATGGAATTTAGCCTGCGGGAAGGAAATGATGCCCAGAAGGGATTAACTTACAATTTCAGGGCCCTATCCAGCTGGTTAATGGCGGATGACCCATTTATGAATTTAGAATATGAGAAGTCGTTAGCTGAATTAAAAAAGGCTATCACTGAGAATTATTTAGAAAATGTTATCCGTGACTATTTTTTAAATAATACTCATTCCCTGTTGTTGGTTCTGGAGCCACAGCCCGGCCTGGAAAGCATCCGCAATGCCCGAATGGCGGAAGAATTAAAAGCCTTCCGTGCCAGTCTGAGCGAGGAGGAGATCGATAAACTGATTGCTGAATCCAAGGAACTGCTCGAATATCAGAATCGACCGGATTCCCCGGAAGCGCTGGCCACCATTCCCCTGCTGGAACTGAAAGACATCGATCGAAAAGCAAAATGGTATGATTATCGTGTAGAAAAAGTGGCTGATATTCCATTGATTTATCACCAGGATTTCACAAACCGTATCGTTTACCTGCAGTTAAATTTTGATGTTCGGGTTTTACCTCAGCCACTGCTTCCGTATGTGGCGCTATTGGCCGAAGTATTGGGCAGTTTAAATACCGAAAAATATGATTATGGTGAATTGACAGATGAACTCAATATACACACTGGTGGATTCAGCACCCGACTACAACTATACCTAAAAAATCGGGATGATGAGCAATTACAGCCAAAATTTGTGGTTTCGGCCAAAGCTCTCCAGTCAAAAGTAAACAAGATGGCAGAGTTGATGGAAGAAACGATTTTGCGCACCAACTATACGGATAAAGAACGATTGAAAACTGTTCTTATCCGACATCAATCGCAATTAGAAAATGAGGTGAAGCAGAATGGTTTTGGTTTCACGCAGACCCGATTAACTTCCTATTTCAGCAATGCCGGAATGTTCAAAGAAATAACCAGCGGTTTTGAATATTACTGGTTTATTAACAAGCTGGTAGACAATCTCGATCAAGAAATAGATCAAATAAGTGCCAATCTGATGCAAACCGCCAGTTTGCTCTTCCGGAAAGAGAATTGTGTAGTCAGTCTTACCTGCGAGCAAAACGATTTTAAACCAGTAAGCAAACAGGTATCCCGGCTTATAAAATCCCTGCCAAAAGGTACAGTTGTTGTACAGAACTGGAAGTTTGAGCCGCAGATCAAGAATGAAGCTTTCTCGACCGCCTCCAAGGTTCAATATGTATGTAAGGGCTATAATTTTAAAAAATTAGGTTATCCCTGGGATGGAAAAATGTATGTATTGAATCAGATTATTGCTTCCGACTGGTTACAGAATCAAATACGGGTGATTGGTGGGGCGTACGGCAGTATGTCAGTTTTCTCTATGTATGGACAGGGTTATTTTGCTTCTTATCGTGATCCAAATTTACGAGAAACCTTAAAAAATTATGATGGGACGGTGGATTATCTGGAAAATCTCAGTGTGGACGAAAGCGAAATGACGCGTTATATCATCGGCACGGTCGCCCGGTATCTGGATCGACCTCTTACCCCCTCAGCTCGTGGCGAACAGGCAGCCCAGATGTACTTCGAAAAAACGACAGCTGCTGATCTACAGGCGATCAGAGATGCGGTTCTTTCTACCACCGCGCAGGACATAAAAAGATTTAGCAAAATGGTGGCGGATATTTTACAGCAGAATGTATACTGTGTGTATGGAAATGAAGATAAAATTCAATCGGAAAAGGATTTATTTAAAAATATCATCAAATTAGGTGAGAAGTAAGGTTGGAAAATTTTTCTCGTGCGGAATCAGAATGATCAGATGGGATAATTCAGAAATAAATTTTTAAAAAGATTTATATATAAAACTGGATAAATCTAAAATTCAGTTTTGATCAATCACAGAAGCCAGCGACGGAAAGTGAAAATGCGGATGTAATAAAATCCACGTGCTGAGCAGAGTATTGTGCATAAAGATTAATTCTAACTTACTTCATGAACAGCATTTTCCTGGACTGCACAAAATCACCGGCCTGGATCCGATAGACATATACTCCCGATGCGACTGAATGACCATGATCATCCTACCCATTCCAGACCACCTGGAAAAATCCAACCAAAGTCACTTTCCTCATTTGTTTTTAATAAACATCGCGATGATAGCATTATGATTATTTTCACCGACAGCACAGACAAGGTTGCCTTTTACATCAACCGAGCGGAGATCACCATAGAAACCGGTTTCGTTTATCTTGCTTTGCCAGTCGACTCCGTTAAAATGTAGAAACTCCCCGTATGAACCAACTACGTAAATATCATTAATTTCATTTCCTCGAATTGCATTGGTATAATATGGTGTTATACCATCATGAAGTCTCTTCCAGGCAGTAGTATCATAAATGTTTTTCTTGAAATACATCCCACTGCCAACTACCCAGTATCCTCGTCCCGGCAAAAACCAGATACCGGTTAAGGTGCTGGGGATATTTTTGTCAGATAATAAGAATGCTTGATTATTCCTGATTCCTAAAATTTCCCTCTCATACCCTTCTAATTTATTTAATGCCACGACCAAAATTTCATGTTCACCCGTGTTATAATTGTTTTTGCCTAAGATGTCGAAAATTTTTAGGTTTGTCCCACTCTCAATCTTCTGCCAACGGCTGCCGTCGTAGTGAACGATTGTACCATTATAACCTACAGCATATAAATCTTGTGAATTTGTTCCCCAGATCTTCTGTATAGAGCCGTCTATAAGCATGTTCATTGAGCAGTCATGAATAAATTGACTCCCATCCCAATGAACAAAACTTGCACCCCTGGTAAACCATATATCATTTTCTGAGAACGCAAAAACAGCTTGAATTGGATAGGGCGTTGGCGAATTTCCATTTGGGCATAAATAAAAGTTAATCCGCTTCAACTCCCACTCACTCCCATCCCAACCTGCCTGGCCGGCAGACAGGTGCACCGCATTATACGGTAACCAGGGTTGAGCGCTGTCCGAATAAATCTCCCCCACCGCCCAGATATTATTTTCATCTACAATCGCCACATCATACAAAACTCCACTGGCGTAAGGACTGGGGATTTCAATAACCTCCCACTGGAAATCATGGCTGGTGGTATCCATGGTCGTTATTTCTAAGGGGGCACTCTCCAGCACCGGATGACCACTCCTTTCCAGCCGGGCTCGATACCGATAGGGAT
>CAYMXZ010000060.1:0-17254 GCA_964394475.1 uncultured Caldithrix sp.
TTATGTGTCCAGCATTTACTATTCCCATATCGATCCCGGCTTGATTGGCATGATATAGAAATACGGAATGCATGGCCTCTCTGATTGTATTATTCCCCCGGAAGGCAAAAGAAATATTACTCACGCCACCGCTGACCAGCACCCCGGGGAAGTTGGTCTTGATATACCTGGTCGCTTCAAAAAAATTTATAGCATAATTATTGTGTTCTTCAATCCCGGTAGCCACAGCAAAAATGTTGGGATCAAATATAATGTTTTGTGGTGAGAAGTGAAGTTCCCCGGTGAGGATATGATAAGCTCGTTTGAAAATTTCAATCTTTCGAGCAGTAGTTTCTGCCTGACCGTTCTCATCGAAGGCCATAACAATAATGGCTGCTCCGTATCTTCTGGCTAACTTCGCATGGGCCTTAAATACCTCTTCGCCCTCTTTCAGACTAATAGAATTAACAATGCTTTTGCCCTGCACGCACTTCAAGCCTGCTTCAATCACTGACCATTTGGAAGAATCGATCATGATGGGCAATCTGGCAATGTCCGGTTCCGAGGCAATCAAATTTAAAAAAGTCGTCATGGCCTTTTCAGAATCCAGCAGGCCTTCATCCATATTGATATCGAGAATTTGAGCGCCATTCTCCACCTGTGCTCTGGCAATTTCAACTGCTCCCTCAAAATCTTCTTTTTTTATCAGTTCAGCAAACCTGGAGGATCCTGCTACATTGCAACGCTCACCGACATTAATAAAATTTGAATCCGGCCTGATCGTCAATGCCTCCAATCCGCTAAACTGCGGATAAGAAGAAGGTTGAGGAAGAACACGAGGTTTCTTATTGGCCAGAACCTGCGCAATTTTATGGATATGCTCTGGCGTGGTCCCGCAACATCCACCAGCCATATTTAGTAAACCAGCATCTGCAAATTCTCCCAAAATTCTGGCTGTCACCTCCGGCGTTTCTTCGTATTCACCAAATTCATTGGGAAGACCGGCATTCGGATAAATGCTAATATAAATAGGAGCCAATCGATTCAATTCAATCAAAAAGGATCGCATCTGTTCGGCCCCTAAAGCACAATTAAGACCCACACTCAACAAGTCCATATGAGATATGGAAATCCAGAATGCCTCCAGAGTCTGACCGGAAAGAGTGCGTCCACTGGAATCCACAATGGTAACTGACACCATCACCGGGATCTTTTGTCCTCTTTCTTCCAGCAATTGATCGATGGCAAACAAAACTGCCTTGCAGTTCAAGGTGTCAAAAACCGTTTCGACTAACAGCGCATCTACTTGCCCGTCCAATAACCCTTCAATCTGAGGCCGGTAGGCATTCACAATCTCATCGAAGGTAATATTTCGATAAGCAGGGCGATTGACATCGGGTGAAAGCGATGCCGTCCGGTTAGAAGGGCCTATCGCTCCCAGTACAAAGCGAGGCTTTTCTGGTGTTCGCAAAGTATACTCGTCTGCTATTTTTCTTGCCAATTGAGCCGAAGCTTTATTCAGCTCGTAAACATAATCCTGAAGTTGATAATCCTGTTGAGAAATGCCATTCGCATTAAAAGTGTTGGTTTCGATAAGATCTGCTCCCGCTTCAAGATAGGCGCGATGAATACTCTCGATGACTTGCGGTTGAGTGAGAGATAAGATATCGTTATTACCTTTCAGATCAATCGGATGATTTTTAAACCTTTCCCCTCGGTAAGCCTGCTCCGGGAGTTTATGACTTTGAATCATGGTGCCCATGGCACCATCCAAAATAAGAATTCGCTTCACCAATAACTCGTGTAGGGGACTATTTAGATTCGATTTATTTCGCATATGATAATTAGCCTCTTTATTCATTCCGATCTCTTCTCTCATTAAAAATGTTAAATGTTAAAATAATATTCTATCCAATCCAAAGAAAATGTGTGAGAAAATCTACTGTGACTCGCGGTATAATTGCGGCATCTCAAGTTCATTAAAAATATTTTTAGATCATTTTTTTAGTAATACTGCCTGCAAATTTTCTTTCATAAATTTAGGTAAACTGTTAAGTTTAGATAAAAAAGTTTTATTTGCTGGTAAAATTGATTTAAAAACCATAATATGATGAAATCGATCATGACACCTGAAAATAAAGAAACCTATCAGCTGGCTATTGCCATCGATTGGGAATACGATTGGGATTTCGTCAATTTATTAGAAGAGGCGGGTCGTAAATATAAACTTTCTACTTTTATCATCTGGCCAGGCAATTTAGAAGAGACTTACACTCTGTTAACAAACGGTTTCTTAGAATTCCAATTTCTATTTGACCGTGCCTCTGATACTTCTCCTCAATTTCAAAAGATCCAGAAATTACTTATTGCCAGAGGAGTAAAGGTTTTAGAACCACTAGAAAGTCTGGCGTGGGCTTCTGATAAAGCGACCATGCACCTGGAATTTATTTCCAACGGACTTCATACTCCCTATACCATTATTCTCCCGCCTTATGAAACTCACGAAGACTGCTACCTTTCAGTCGAAGACCTGGCCAAGCTGGGACGAACCTTTATCATCAAACCAGCCAATACTACCGGTGGAGGAATAGGAGTCGTCGATGGTGCCGAAACTCTTCAAGATGTTCTGCAGGCTCGACAGAGTCACTATAAAGATAAATATCTTTTGCAAGAAAAAGTCCAACCTCTGGAAAAAGATGGTAACCGATTCTGGTTTCGGGGATTTTACGCCTGTGGACTGGTACAATGCGCCTGGTGGAATAATTTAACGCACATATATCGATTATTAACCAGGGCCGAAATAAGAAAGTACAAATTACAGCCATTATTTACTATTGTTGAAAAAATTGCTCAGATTTCAAAACTTTTCTTTTTTACGACCGAGATTGCTCTCAATGAAAGTGGTCAATTCATCGTGGTGGATTACGTTAACGAATCGTGTGATATGCGGCTCCAATCAAAAGCGGCAGATGGAGTACCGGATCAGATCGTAAAAAAAAGTGCGGAAGCGATTATTCGATATGTGAAAAATCAATTAGAAAACAAACCGGCTCAAACTCAAACCTAAAAATCTGAATCTTTACCAGGAAAAACGAGATTTTCTTTTCTCCTGTTCCATACTAAAATCGTAAAACGACTCGCGCCTCTCTGGGCAATGCCCGATAGATAGCCTTTGCGTCATTTTGAGATATTTTGATTTTGATCCAGAAATCCTGAGAAGATGATTTTAAAGTCATCAGCGAGTAAAAGTCTTTAAAAAACGCCGTAATATTCTTTAAGATTCTGAAGAGCACCATCTCAAATCTTCCCATCAAAGTGGGTGGCTCTGTTTGTTTAACCTCCAGAATCAAGTCCCGGTCAAAACCGAGAATAAACTGAACATCCTCCTTCTCAATCTCAATTTCTTTTGACAGCTGTTTCATCGCCTCAATCGTATCTTTGGGCGCAATCACTTCTTTGATTGGCACTTTAGATATTGTCGCTGATTCATCTGCCAGGACAAACGGATCATTTAGCCACTCCAGAAATTGTGGTTGAAATTTTAGCTGGCTATAGAGTGGTGTAATTTTATATTCTTCTATCTTACATTGACGAAGCGGTACGCCGTTTAATTCGAGTATTAATACACTATCCGGTAAATTGATTGATAAATACATCGAGTCACCCTTTGCTAACTCTACTCGATTTTTCCAGAATAATTCATCAATTTTTAAACGAAAGTATAAGGCTTTTTCCCGTTCATCCTGAAAATCGATAACCGGTATTTTGCTTTTCCCTGCTCTGGATTTCATTGACTCGAAGTATTCCGACATGGTTTTCGGTTTAAATTTGGTAAATTCAAGAGGGAAAAAGATAATAAACATCAACGTTAACAAAGGTAAAAGTACAACAGGTATCAGAAAGGAAATCAGAGATAAACGATTGGGAAAAACAATTTTACCCGATTTCGCCGGTGAATTGAGCTGATGATTGTTTCTTCGAATTCGTAATTTCTTTTTCATACTAATAAATAAATACCTTTGACCCATAACCTAAATGGGTATAAACCTGAATCAATTCAGGGTCATCCAACCGAACACATCCATGAGTCACTGGCATCCCCAATAATCGTTTATAAAGGGTACCGTGAATCAAATAGCCTTTGCCGATTCCCAATGCATATCGGCCTAAGGCACCTTCATCAAATCTTTCTGGCGAGTCAGGAGCCGGTACTTCCCGACCTTCTTCGATGAAAGCCCAATCCGGCATTCGCCACACTGGACGAACTAACTTCAGCTGTACTCGAAATAAGCCACGTGGAGTTTTAAACACCCAATGCCGGTTATCCCTTGATTTTAACAAGGTATAGCTACCTGTTGAGCAGGGGCCTTCATGAATTATGCGGTAGCCTTCCTTCAAATATATCCAGTTGTCTGTGGTGTTAACGATTAAATAAGGTTTTTTAGGAATATAGCTCTCATAGCGTGCTTTCAGCCGATCAATTGAATTTTTTAAGCTTTTAAATTCCTGCTTATGAATTAGTTCATCCGGATTTTGAATTTGATTTTCATTTTTCATCAGATTGTTGATAATAAATAACGATTCTCGAATCACCGGGGCAAAAAATAGAATCAGCAATGCAAACAATACACCGGTAATTATTCCCCAAAAGACATATTTGCGATATGGAATAGGCGGCATTACCAAAGGTTTTTTCTGGTTCAATGCGGTATTTGCAGGTGTGAAATTTTCAAAACCAGCAGATGAAGTGGACAAATAATTATTATTCATAAAACTAACAGTAATTATTGTTCAACGCCTTGCCCGGGGAATTTTTCTCTCCAGAGTCCCAATGATAACAACGGGGGTACCTTCTTCAACCATCTTGAACAACGAATCCATATCAGAATTTTTCAGAGCAATGCAACCATCGGTCCAATTTGTTCCGGTTCCGCCTTCACCATGAATTTCGATGGAACCCCCTATTTCTGCATCTGGCGGAATTCTACCTGCGGCTATATTTTCATAAAAGTTTTGTTCATCAAAAAGATTCGGATAGTTTAATTCCAGAGCTTTATGATAAATTGTCTTTGGCTTTTCTCGTTTTTTAACAATCATATAGTGGCCTTCCGGTGTTGCCCTGTCACCTCTATATTGCTTTGGCCCTAACCAGTTTGCACCCATTTCGATATCAAATTCAGCGATGAAAACTCCGCTATGGTAGACATTTAAACAATGATCCATTTTATTGATAATGAGCACTGTGGTTTGGTTTTCTTCAGATTCTCTGATAGACTCGTTCACCCAGCGTTCCCACTCCGGGATGTATGAAAAATAGGATGAAATAAACTGAGCCATTTCCCGATCTGCTCTCTGAATATTTTCCTCTGCTTCTTTCAAATAATCTAATGCCACATCATAATCTCTGGTTTGTAATGCAACTTCGCTTTTCTGTAATGCCTGTTCACTCTGGGTGACTAAATTTTTAAGGGATGATTTCGTCGTTACCATCTCATAATTATCAAGATAATTCGTAATAAGCATCCGGATCTGCGGGATTTTCAGGCGAACAATCTGACTCAAAGAATCCTGAACTTTCAGGCTTCGTATTTTAGCCAGTTCCGCTTTTTCCTCTGTCAATTTTGCCAGATCGATGACGGATTGAAAATTTCTTCGTAAGGACCACTTCTTATTTTCCAGCTTCCAGGCATGTTGAACTAAATCCCAATTTCTAAGGGCTTCCTGGTACAATTCAGGAGCATATTTATCTGACTTCTCCTTTCGGCATATTTCTATTTGCATCCTGGCTTGATTGAGTTCGAATAATGGAGGTTCCGGGGCAAGGCTCTCTGCCAAAGTAATGAAAGATAGAATAATCAATAATAAGGAAATCGATAGGGTAACAAGTTTGATTTTTGACTTTTTCCTCATCAATTTCCTTAACATATAGAAATCTCTTGTTTACCATTCCTCAAAATACAATCTCGCGATAAACAAAGCCTCGTTCCACCAAAACACATGGAACGAGGCTTTGTTTAAGTTTCAAAGTGAGAATAAAGAACTCTTATCGGCCAGCTTTTCGGCTGATGGCTTGGTTTAACTCATCGATTAACGAGTTGACTTTATCCAGACTGGCACGAACTTTATCACGTGCTGTCAGATAATCCCCATTTTGCATGGCGGTATTGGCTTGCTCAATAGAGGCCTCTACCAAAGTCAGGTCATTTTGAATAGCCTGTTTGGCTGCTTTTCCTTCTTTCCCACCAGGTGCCTTTTTCAACAGAGTCTGGGCTTTCTTTACAGCATCCGTCAGCTGAGGCATTAACGCTTCGGCTTCCTGCTTAACTTCTTCTTTCTTAGCTGCCACTCCATTCAGAGCTTCCTGCGCCGCAGTGGTTGCCGCGGTTAACATTTCTCCCGCCTTTTTGTAACTGCGGAAGAGGAAAAACTTTGAATTTTGAGTTTCCACTTCAGCCATTGCATCATCCAGAGCTTTCTTCGCTGCATTATACTGTTGCGGTAAATAACGATCCGCTTCGCCATTCTTAGCTGCCTGTAGAGCCGCCTTCGCTCCATCAATCAGATCTTGAGGAGCTTTTGCACAACCGCTAAACATAGCTACCAGAAATAGAACACTGAGAAGAACTGCGAACACCTTGACTTTCATTTTTTCCTCCTTATTTTATTCAAGGTCAACTTATAAGTAACATAAAAAATTTAGTGATCGATAATTTATTAAAAATTTATGCTTTTAATCAATTATTTTTTAAAAATATTAAAATATTTACATTTTCCCATTTTGCGGCAATTTTTCAAATTGACTACCAAAAATGTCCAACCAGAATTGACAAACGTAAACCCTTCACTGGTAACAACGACAGAATAAAGAATAATTCTCATATTCTAATTGCTGATTTGATAATAAATTGGTTTTATTTCCGATTGAAATTTTTTAACTTATTGCGGTATGAATTCGAGGTGTAGTAAATAAATTTTTATATTCCACTTTTAATGACTGACGAAAATAATTTATTACATATCCATAAAAAAACTTTAGTCGATACGGCCTTTGAGACTCTGCTTACCTCTCATTGGGTCCCTGATCTCGATTTGAGTGAGCAAACCTGCCGTAAAATTTTTAACGATATTTTTACCCAAATCGAAAACGATCTTTATTCTGAAATTGAACAACCCGGATATTATTTATCCAATTACTATTTAACTGCTTTCCCAACCCGCGCGGAACTCAAGCAAAATTTTTATGCCCAGCTGGCATTTCTGGGAATTGCCAGAATGATTATCAATCACTTTTTGATACATACTATCGGTGAATTTACCACTGAGTTCCAGAATAACTTTGAGAAAATTCAAAAAATTTTCGATTATACCCTGATTGCCTTGAGTCAATGGTGGGGACAACTCTATCAGGATCTGCGCAACAAAGATTTACAACTCATCAAAGAATTGAATCAAGTAAAAGATGATTTGCAAAAACAGTTAGATGTAATCTATCAAATTTTTCGAGAATCTCCCGTAGGGGCCGCCAATTGCGATGAAAATCTCAGTGTTTTATTCTGGAATCCTACTGCGGTGCGCCTGACAGGGTATACCCCCGAAGATATTATGAAGAAAAATATTGTGACTATTTTTACCGATAGTTCCAGAGATCTGCTTTTAGGTAAACTTAAAAATGATCGAAGAAGAATCTCAAATCTTCGGTTATATATCCAACCGAAGATCGGAAATTCCTTTCCTGTTCTGGTATCGGTCAGTCGCTTGCGTTATGCACAACCCGGAAGCATTTATTATGTAATAAATTTTCAGGAAATTAGCAGTAGCGCTATTATTGAAAAAAGTAAACAGCGATTAAACCAATTAACTACCATTACCCGGCTCACCAGTGCTATCATGCATGATATTCGCAACCCGTTAAATTCCATTGGGTTAAATGTTGAAATTTTAGATGGCCTGCTGCAGGCTGATCACCAGGCAAATATCAGCCAGGCCCAGGAATTACTAAAAAAAATTGATTATGAAATTCAACAGCTGAGCAAAACGTTAAATCATTACCTGGCCTATGGACATTTGACTGAATTATACCTGGAGCCCTTTGATCTATCAGAACGTTTTCAATCATTTCTGGACGACATCAGTCTGGAAGCCACCATGAAAAAGATAAAAATCCATTTTAAATCCGATCACTCGGAGAGCTGGATCTCCGGTGACTGGTTACAATTGAACCGGGTTTTTATGAACATTATGCAAAATGCATTAGAAGTCACCAGCGAATCGGGAGAAATCTTCGTTTCGCTGTATAATCGGAACAATCGGGTGGTGGTCAGTATTAGAGATTCTGGACCGGGCATTCCAGCTGCTCAGCGAAAAAAGATTTTCGAACCCTTTTTTACCACAAAAAAGTCGGGTACTGGTTTAGGACTTTTCATCTCCAAAGAAATTGTCAAGGCTCATGGAGGGAGAATTTCTCATCAAGCCAGTAAGTCGGGAGGGACAATATTTACGGTAAGTATTCCACTCATCGAAACAATGAAAGCAATCAAAAATGAATGAATTAAAATTATTGCTCGTCGATGATGAAATTGATACACTAAAAGCTCTGGAAATGGGGCTGCAGGAAAAAAACCTAAAGCTTCATACTGCTTCCTCTCATAACGAAGCGATCAACATTCTGAAATCGCTGGAGATTGATGTGGTGGTATCTGATTTAAAGCTAAAAGATGGCAGCGGTTTGGATATTCTTCATTTTATAAAAGAAAATCAATTAAAAGCAGCATTGATCATTATCACCGCCTATGGATCGGTAGAATCAGCCGTAGAAGCGATCCGCAGCGGAGCTTATGACTACATTGTAAAACCTTTCCGCTTTGCGGATTTAAAACGTTTGCTCAATCGATTAGGAGAAACCATTTACTTACGGCGTGAAAACGAACGCCTGAAAATGATGCTAAAGAAGGAACTTGGATATCCTCAACTGGTTGGAGTAAACCCGAAATTCCGTCAGATTTTAGAACTCATGAAGCAGGTCGCCCCTTCGCGCAGCACCATTCTTATCACGGGAGAAACTGGAACTGGCAAAGAGGTGGCCGCTGAATTCATTCATCATCATAGCAACCGGACTGACAATCCGTTAGTGAAAGTAAATTGTGGAGCAATTCCTGAAACCTTATTGGAAGCGGAGCTTTTCGGTTATGAGCGAGGAGCCTTTACTGGCGCCGTAAAACAGAAGAAAGGAAAAATTGAAGTAGCCGATGAAGGTACGCTATTTTTAGATGAAGTTGGAGAACTCACCCCGGCCATGCAAGTCAAATTATTGCGAGTATTACAGAGCGGAGAGTTTGAACGATTGGGATCTACCGATACCTTGAAAGTCAATGTGCGATTTATTGCGGCCACCAATATTGATCTGGAAAACCAGGTAACCAATGGGAAATTCAGAGAAGATCTCTACTACCGGCTGAATGTTATCAAAATCCACATGCCAGCCTTACGTGACCGGATGGATGATATTCCTTTTTTAGCCCAGCATTTTCTGGAAAAATATAATCAATTAAACCAAAAAAACATTCAGGGGATTAAACCAGAAGTCATCAAAGCCATGATGAAATATCCCTGGAAAGGGAATATCAGAGAATTAGAAAACATGATCGAACGTGCGGTCGTGTTATCCCAGCAGAACATGTTAGAGCTATACCATTTTCCTCTTTTAGCAGCAGGAATGGAAGATACTCAAAAGAACTTAACTTTCGAGATCGGAATGTCTCTCACTGATGTCGAAAAAACCTATATCCAGCACACGCTGAATTATTATAATGATGATAAGCAGAAAGCTTCAAAAACCTTACAGATCGGCCTGGCTACTCTTTACCGAAAAATAAAAGAATACGGGCTGGAATGAGCAATTGACAGAGCACACTACCATTCACTATTTCCTTCTCAAATTGGTATATCTAAACCCTTATCTTTCCTTAATTTTCTCAAATTGAGAAGTTTTATTCCTTAAAAAGTCGATTATTTTTCAATATGATAATATCCGATGATTTTGGAATCCACAACTGGTTATTGTTCTTCCATAACTTATTAATTATTCTGTACTTAAAATTTTAATATTTATTGGCACAATAATTGTAAATACATTGGTGTTTATCAGGTTGAAGAACAATAAAAACTGATAAACAGTAGAGTGAGAACAGAAACGATTAACGAGCGAAAGGAAGTTTGACAGAATCGGTGGGGTTATAAGCCCCTTATTGTCATGAAGATTGCGCTAGTTTACAGTAGCAAAGACGGGTTACTAAAAGAATATATATCTCGTTATGGGGGGAATTTCCCACAGGATGAAATCCCCCCTGATTTTTTTGCAGAAGGTGACTCACCAGAAACCATCCAGGCTATTATCAGAGCCCTGCAGAGCAAAGGACATCAGGTAAAAAGTATTGAAGCGGATCATGTTTTGCATGGTGAACTTCTCACCTATCATCCAGATTTAGTGTTTAACATTGCAGAGGGACTTTTTGGAGATTTTCGGGAATCCTTCGTTCCCATGGTATGTGAAAAATTAAATATTCCCTATACCGGCTCTGATCCACTTACCCTTTCCATTTGCCTGAACAAGGCACGCACTAAAGAAATTTTAAGTTATCATCATATACCTAATGCCCCTTTTAAAATCTTTACCCCACAATCTGAGATCACTTTCAACGATTTTGAATTTCCGGCGATTGTAAAGCCTGTGTCTGAAGGCAGTAGTAAAGGGATCTTTAATGATTCAGTAGTCGAGAATAGTGAAGAAGCCAGAGAACGCATTCAAGAAAAATTATCAAAATATCAGCAACCCGTTATCCTGGAAAAATTTTTGACCGGAGATGAGTTTACGGTTGCCATGTGGGGGAACGGAGCGGAGATAGAGATTTTGCCCATTGTGGCCATTCAATATAACAGTTTACCTGCTGAAGCTTACCCTATCTACTCGTATGAGGCAAAATGGATCTGGGACACCCCGGAAAATCCACTGGAAATTTTTCAATGTCCGGCTCCTCTTTCTTCTGCCCAGCGTGAAAAAATTGAAAGCGTTGTGCTCGACGCCTATCGAGTATTACAGATTAAAGATTGGTGCCGGATAGATGTCCGTATGGATGAATATGACATTCCCAATATCTTAGAACTCAATCCATTACCAGGAATCTTACCCAATCCAGAGGATAATTCTTGCTTTCCAAAAGCGGCTCGTACCGCCGGATACGATTATTCAGGAATGTTAAATAAAGTGGTTGAAATTGCCGCGAAACGATATGGGATAAAGTTATGAATGACATCCAGAAAAAATTAGCGGTATTAATTGCCTTCAACGAACTCGATGATGAACCCGTAATGGAAGACCTTGATCTTATTTCGGAAGATGCCGTTCGCGACGAGGCCCGTGACGTCTACGATGCCTTGAAAAAAGCAGGGTATGCACCCCGGTATTTTTCGGTCTCCAATATCTGGGTTGATTTTGAAAAAATTAAGAAAATAAATCCCGATGTAATTTTTAATTTGTGCGAAGGTTATCGCGGAAAAGCCAAACATGAAATGCATCTGGCAGGCTTATGGGAACTCCTCGGTATTCCCTATACCGGAAATAATCCCCTAACACTGGGAATAGCTCAAAACAAAATATTAACAAAGAAACTTTTAGAATCAAAAAAAATCCCAACTCCTCCCTATCAGGTATTCACCAAAACTCCAAAAAATCTATACCTTGATTATCCGGTCATTGCAAAACCGGCCTGCGAGGATGCCAGTCTGGGTATTTTCTCTGATGCGCTGATTTACGATTTTGACCAATTATGTGAGCGAGTGAATAAACTGTTGCAGAAATACAAACAGCCCATTTTGGTAGAAAAATTCATCGATGGAAGGGAATTTAATATCAGCATTATAGGGAACTCTCCTTCCCGGGCGTTACCGGTTTCTGAAATTGATTTTAACAATCTTGAACCACATGAACCACGCATTACCAGCTATGAGGCAAAGTGGATACCGTCTCATCCTTTATATCAGAAAACACCAGCAGTATGCCCGGCCATGGTAGACGGAGAATTAGAGCGACGATTACACGATATCGCTATGCAGGTATTTCTATTGTTAAATGGGAGAGATTACGGGCGCGTGGATGTGAGGGTTGATAATTCTGAAAAGATATTTGTTCTGGAATATAATCCCAATCCAGATATTTCGAAGAATGCCGGTTTCGCTCGAGCTCTTCGGGCGGCTGGAATTGAATACCATGAATTCATTAATCATCTAATCGAACAGGCAATGGAACGTAAAAAAAATGATTAACTTCCGAAAAATGTTACCTGGTGATCGGGCGGCTATTTACGAAATTCTACAACAGACCGATATGTTCAATCAGCCTGAAATCGATGTGGCGATGGAATTAATCGATACTTTTTTATTTAATAAAGAACAGAAGGATTATATCATTTATGTGGCAACAACCAATCACGATGAAATCGCTGGCTATGTTTGTTATGGCCCCACTCCGGCGACCGAAGGAACTTTTGATGTCTATTGGATTGCCGTGGCACCTAATTTACAGAATAAGGGCATAGGCCGAAAATTATTACGCCTGGTTGAGGACGAGATCGTCAAACAAAAGGGGAGAATGATTGTTATCGAAACCTCCTCGCAGGCTAAATATCTCCCCACTCAACAATTTTATCAAAAAAATAAATATGCCCTGGAGGCACGCATTAAGGACTTTTATCGCATCGGCGATGATCGTCTGATCTTTGTTAAAAGGTTCATTCATCATAATAAAGGAGATAAATAATTTTTATGGAACGCTGGCGGAAGATTTTACAAAATAGTATAACGACCGCAAAAGAAATATCAGAAAGATTTGATATTCCTTTGAGCGAGATTCAAGCTCTGGAAAAGGAATTTAATATAAAGATAACCCCTTATTACTTGTCTTTAATCAAAGAAAAGGGGGATCCGATTTACAAACAAGTCATTCCAGATAGGCAAGAGCTGGTGGACAATGGTCTTTTCGAAGATCCACTGGGAGAAGATAAAGATTCTCCGGTCAATAATATTGTCCATCGCTATCCGGATCGTTGCCTGTTTTTAATTTCCCACGTATGCGCTTCTTATTGCCGGTTTTGTACCCGCAAACGCAAAGTGGGCGACCCAACCAAAATCAGTGTGAAATTCATTGATGAAGGCATTGACTACATTGCCAGTCATCCAGAAATCAGAGATGTTATCCTCTCCGGTGGGGATCCTTTGCTCCTGGGAGATGATCAGCTGGAATACATTTTACAAAAGCTGAGGCGCATCCCGCATGTTGAAATTATCCGCATTGGTACCAGAGTACCGTGTTTCCTGCCTCATCGAATTACCTCTAAATTAGTTAAGATGTTAAAGAAATATCATCCCCTGTTCATGAATGTTCACTTCAATCATCCAGACGAACTTACTCCCCTTGCCGTAAAAGCGCTAGGTCGTCTGGCCAATGCCGGAATTCCTTTAGGAAATCAGACCGTGCTCTTAAAGGGAGTGAACGATGATCCGGAGGTAATGAAAAAACTGATGCAGAAATTGCTGATGGCCAGAGTACGGCCATATTACATTTACCAGGCTGATATGGTATTCGGAACAGAGCATTTCCGCACCAGAATTGAAAAAGGACTGGAAATCATTAAAGCTCTGCGGGGATGGACTTCCGGTCTGGCTGTTCCTCACTTTGTGATTGATGCGCCGGGAGGAGGAGGAAAAATCCCCTTACTTCCTCAGTATGTTTTAAAAGTAACCGATGAAGAAGTTGTTCTACGGAATTATGCGGGAAAAATATACCGCTATCGACAACCCTCTCATCAGAATGGCGGTGCAACTATCGAGGAAGTCCTGGAGTATCAGGAGGAAGATTATCTCCAGAGCTAATCACTATTTATAAATTTTCAAGCTGGTCAATTGCAGGGAGCTAAAACCTACCAAAATACAAAAACAAGATTTTATTAAAGAACCAGCGGATAGGGAGGATTTTCCACAAGCGAATGGTTACTCGTCATTTGAGGAGAAAACTATATTAGCATCGCATTATTACTCATCGGGGGACTTATCTTATTATTAAGCGGGGCAGAGTTGCTGGTACGAAGCGCCTCACGCTTAGCCGCTTTTCTTGGAATCAGTCCACTTATTATCGGTCTCACGGTAGTTGCCTTCGGCACCAGTTCTCCGGAATTCGCCACCAGTTTACAGTCCAGCTTAAGAGGTAAGGTGGACATGGCTGTGGGTAATGTCATCGGTAGTAATATATTCAATATTCTTTTTATTCTCGGCCTATCCGCCATCATCACCCCCTTAACCGTATCTCGACAATTAATCAAACTTGATGTCCCGCTGATGATTCTCGTCTCATTTATGACTTTGCTTTTTGGATTGAACGGGAATATAAGCCAGACAGAGGGGCTGATTTTATTTCTTGGTATTATCTTCTATGTTTTGTTTTTGATAAGCATGGCAAGAAAGGAAAGAAAAAGAAAGGAGGATGAATTCAATAAAGAGTATGGTTTTCACGAAAAAAAAACAATTCCACAATGGTTGAGCAATTTCATATTAGTAATTGTCGGCCTTCTGATGCTGGTCTACGGATCAAATTTGTTTATTGAGGGAGCTGTAAAATTTGCCTACCTTCTGGGGGTCAGTGAACTGGCGATTGGGTTAACGGTTGTCGCTGGCGGTACCTCATTGCCGGAAGTGGCGACCTCGGTTATGGCCAGTTTTAAAGGAGAACGGGAAATTGCCGTCGGTAATCTGGTTGGCAGTAATATTTTCAACATCCTTTCCGTCCTTGGCCTCACGGCTCTGATAACACCGGCCGGAGTTGCTGTGGCACACGCCGCTCTCACTTTTGATATCCCGGTAATGTTGGCCGTAGCATTCGCCTGTTTGCCCATCTTTATCAGCGGAGGGAAAATATCTCGCTGGGAAGGTATACTCTTCTTCGGATATTATCTCATCTATGCCCTCTTTATCATTTTAAAGTCGACCAATCATGACATGTTGCCATTCTTCAGTTTCATGTTCTGGCTTTTTATCATACCCCTAACTTCTCTCACCGTTATCATTGTTTTTATTTTTTCTTTCCGAAAAAAACGACATAAAAGCAAGTCTGCAAAATTAGTTAAACAATAATTCAAGTCTACTTCTTTATTTATAAAAAATCGTTGATTTCACATTTTTTAGGAATATTTTCCTTGCATAGTGTCAATATTTTGTTTATCTAATTCTAAATGGGTAAATATGAAGAAGGAATTTTATGGCAAAGCCGGTCTTGAGTGAAGACGTACAGAAGAAAATAAAAAATTTAAATAATGTTGATATATTAGTCGGTATACCCAGTTATAATAATGCCAGGACCATCCCTCATGTGGTACGAGCAGTAAGTGCAGGTATCGCTAAATATTTTTCAACCGCTAAATGTATTCTGGTCAATTCTGACGGAGGTTCTAAAGATGGCACACCCGAAATTGTCACTCAAACCGAAGTCGATAATCTGGACATGATTTTAGTTGATCATCCTGTTCCTCTTATCAGCAAAATCAGTACGCCTTATCATGGTCTCCCGGGAAAAGGGAGCGCTTTTCGAACTATTTTCAAGATTGCCGAAGAGCTCCATGCCAGAGCATGCTGTGTGGTCGACTCCGATTTACGGAGTATTACCCCGGAATGGATGGAACTTCTTCTGGGTCCTATAATCAACAAAGGGTTCGATTATGTGGCACCGCTATATTCGCGACATAAATTTGACGGTACGATTACCAATAGTATTGTTTATCCCATGACCCGTGCGCTCTATGGTAAGCGAATCAGACAACCAATTGGAGGAGAATTTGGATTTTCAGGGAAATTAGCCTCTCACTATTTGACCAAAGAAGTATGGGAAACTGATGTGGCTCGCTATGGTATCGATATATGGATGACTACCATTGCCATCTGCGATGGATTCAAGATTTGTCAATCTTTTTTAGGAGCAAAGATTCATGATGCCAAAGATCCCGGCGCCGATTTGACCTCCATGTTCACCCAGGTAATAATCTCACTCTTTAATCTAATGATTGATTATTCTATTACCTGGCAGCAGATTTCAACCTCGCAAGAAGTTCCCACATTCGGATTTAAGTTCGAAGTTGGTTTAGAACCCGTACCGGTAAATGTCGAACGAATGGTCAACAATTTCAAATTAGGGATAAATGCATTAACTCCATTTATCGAGCGAGTGCTTGCTTCGGATGAATTGAATGAGTTGACAAAGTTGGTTACCTGTAGTGAAAAAGATTTTCATTTTCCTGATGAACTCTGGGTGAAGATTGTCTATGATTATGCCATCGCTTTTTATCATCGTCGGTGGCCGGCTGATCAATTGATGAGATCAATGATTCCACTTTATATGGGAAGAACCGCCTCATTTGTTATTGAAAATTTAACCAGCGATGCCGACCAGGTAGAGAAAAAGATTGAGAACCTATGCCAGGAATTCGAGAAACAAAAACCAGCTCTCGTCCAAAAATGGAGTAAAAAATAGTTTTATGTTTTTTTTATGTTGTCATGAGGAGGAAAAACCATGAGAGAATTTTTTCAAAAGGCTATTCTGAATCCATTGCAAAACGTGCTTGTTCAGATTTACAATTTTTTGCCCAATATCTTTGCGATGATCCTGATTTTGATAATCGGTTTGGTAGTGGCTATTATGATCAAGAAAATTTTCATTTTATTTCTAAAAATGGCAAAATTTGATCAACTCAGTTATCGAATAGGTATCGATACTATTTTAGCAAAATCAGGAATTTGGCGTAAGGCCAGCGAAGTAATTGGTATATTCATTTATTGGGTACTGCTCTTTATTTTTATTATTCTGGCCATTAATGCGCTTCATTTAACGCCATTAGACAATGTTATTTCTGGATTTTTTCTTTTCTTACCAAAGCTGTTTACCGGGATTGGTTTGTTTTTTGTTGGATACCTCATTAGTGTTTTTATCGAGAGGACTGTTTTACTTGCCGCCGTCAATGCAGAATTAAAATTCGCAAAATATATCGCCAGAGGAATTCAAATCTTAGTTTTAATATTTTTCATGGCTATTGCGTTGGAGCAGATCGGAATTGGAGAAAATATTGTTATCGCATCCTTTACGATTATTTTCGGTGGCATCATCATCGCCCTCTCCATCGCATTTGGTTTAGGAGGAAAAGATCTGGCCAGGCAGTGGCTGGAAAAGCAATTTCAAAAAAAG
>CAYMXZ010000061.1:0-17225 GCA_964394475.1 uncultured Caldithrix sp.
CGTGGAAGGTACAGCTGTTTTATTGCCGCAGGAAGGAAATAAGCCCGAAGATCCAAAAGTAAACACTTATTATCCACGTCAATTTTCAGGGTATTTACAGGATCGACTGGAATGGGGCGATTTGGTGCTACGAGCTGGATTGCGCCTAGAGTATTTTGATGCTTTCACCACCATACCCAGCGATTTACAAAATCCGGCTAATTCATTACCACCGCCGGTCCCTCAATCCTATCCTAAAAAAACTTCAATAAAAGTCGCTCTGGCACCCCGTCTGGGATTTAGCTTCCCTCTGTCATCGACATCTTCCCTTTATTTTTCCTATGGACATTTCTATCAAATGCCTGGATTAGGCAATTTATATAACAATTCGAATTATTTGGTGCTCGATGATTTACAGGAAGGAGGAATCGAATACGGGGTTCTGGGAAATCCTGATCTCAAACCCGAACTGACGATTCAATATGAATTTGGTTTAAAACAGGCATTAACCGCAAATGTGGGAACGGAATTATCGATTTTTTATAAAGATATTCGGGATTTGTTGGGGGTTGAATTTGTGTCTACCTATGCTGCCGCAGATTATGCCCGCTTCACTAATGTGGATTTTGGCAGCGTATATGGCGTAACCTGTCGCCTGACTCAGCGGCCAATTGGTCCTATTAGCAGTTCGCTGGATTATACTTTGCAGTATGCCTCTGGTAATTCAAGCGATCCGCGGGAAACAGCAAATCGTGCCGCGGCAGGTAAAGATCCCCGACCACGGGTGATCCCCTTCAATTGGGATCAACGACATACGCTGAACGCCACGGCTATTTATTCAATTCCCCAGCAATTTGCTGTCAGTACTATCGTGAGATTTGGGTCTGGTCAACCTTACACTCCTGAAATTGGATCGGGTTTTGGAGCCGATTTAGAAACTAACTCCGCCCGTAAGTCACCCTATTTCCTGGTTGATTTGCGAATGGAAAAGTATATCACTACTCGCCTGTTCGATCTGAGTTTGTTCTTGCGAGTTTTTAACGCTCTCAATACCCACTTTGTGAATGGATTTGTGTTTGCGACTACTGGATCTCCTGATTATACCCAATTCCCAGAAGTCAATCAGGCTACTTTAATCGATCCAAGCCGATTCTATGAACCCCGGAGAATTGAGATTGGATTGACAATCAACAGCAAGTGAGTCATTAAAAAAATAAATGATCATTTTCAAAAATATTAGATAAGGAAATTTAAGAAATGCGCAGAAATTCATTCCCTTCACTTCTCCCGTGGCTCTTCCATATTTTAGTTATATGTGTGCTGGTATTCCAGGAATCCAGTTGGGGCCAGACGCCAGGAACATTAGTTCCCCTGGAACTTCGAGGGAATTCCCGTTACGAAAGGGAAGGATTACACGATGCCAACAATATCCGAACCATGTTTTTCAATTTTGGAATGGTTGGAAATTATCCCGATGATCCGATAAATGTTGATCTAAGCATTTTTCATTCGGTGGAAGTGCCGAAAGGTTCCAATGAAAATTATAGCGATGGCATTACTCCCTTTGTATTGGCCAGAGTGATTCAAGAAAATGGTACTCCGGCTTATATCATGGAAACTGGTTATCGGGAGCGACAGGGAACTAGCCCCTATTTCAATCGCGTGATGCGATTTGAACCTCGGCCAGGTTATTTTCAGGAAGATCCTGCTATCAATAAAGGACGATCAGTGGCGATGAGCAATGATCCACGTACCTGGCCGGATAAATGGATTGATAAACTGGATGATCCAGATGATCCAGGTTGGAGCGGTTCATGGAATGGTTATTTCGGCAAAAGGCCGGGTGCTGATCTGGAAAGTTTTGTGGTCTTCGATGATCAATATTATGACGCCTGGTTGTTTTTCCCGGATAATCGTGATGCGTCTGAAGAGCCTCTGAAACGAAGGCGCGGGTTAGGTTTAAGAGTTGAACAACGTGGATTTCAATGGTCCAATCCCCAGGCACGCAATGTTATCTTCTGGCATTATGATATCACCAATGAAAGCACTACCGATTATATTGATAATATCATCTTCGGGCTGTATATGGATTCTGGAGTCGGCGGTTCAGCCATCGGCGTCGATGGCATACCGGAATCCGATGATGATAACGCCTACTTCGATAAAGAAGCCGGATTAAATCTGGTTTATACCTGGGATAATTACGGACACGGAGCGAAAGGACCAACTGGCTATCTCGGTTATTCTTATATGGAAACCCCCGGGAATCCTTTTGATGGAATTGACAATGATGATGATGGGGTGACCGATGAAAGACGCGATGGTGGACCGGGAAGTTTGATTGTGGGACAGGAGAATATCAGGGCTTATGTAGAAGCAAATTTTGACCTGACCAAATACGAACTGTTTCATGGGAAATTAGAGAACAGACCAGCTTTTCAAGTCGGCAGTTGGTGGACCGGGGATGAGGACATGGATTGGCTGGCTGAATTTCATGATACAGGAGCTGATGGCATCTTTAATACCTATGATACCGGAGAAAATGACGGCATTCCTACCCGCGGTGAACCCTATTTCGATAAAACCGATATCGATGAATCAGATCAAATTGGTCTGACCGGTTTTAAAATGAATAGAATTCGTCCCGGCCAGGGAACTCCTTCTACTCAGGTTGACCAAATTGTTTTCTTTGATGATGGAAAAGAATGGCCTAAACGACTGTTTAATCTGTTCACCAATCCTGATTCCGCTTTTGATCAACCATTGGTCTTGAATTATAATATCGGATTTTTATTTGCTTCTGGGCCTTTCCGACTGGAGCAGGGCAAAACTGAGCGTTTCAGCCTGGCTTTAGGGTGGGGAAAAGACTTAAGAGAACTGCGCAGCACCACTCGAGTAGTTCAGCAAATCTATAAGGCAAATTATCAGTTTGCTGAGCCGCCACCCCTGCCAGTCGTCACTGCATATGCGGGAGATGGATATGTAACTTTAACATGGGACGATCGGGCGGAGAGGGCCTTTGATCCCATCACTAATCTTAATGATTTTGAAGGTTACCGCATTTACCGCAGCACGGATCCCTCTTTCCTGGATCCTAAACTCATTGATCCGCAGTCCACTTCACTTTCAGGTACGGCATCATTGGTAAATGGTTTACCTATTGCCCAGTTCGATTTGGTCAATGGAATTTTGGATTATTCAAAAACCACTGTAGATGGAATTGCTTATTATTTGGGTAGTGATAATGGGATCACACATACCTATACTGATTCTACCGTTACCAATGGCCAACTCTATTATTATGCGGTATGTGCTTACGACCACGGTGCCGATTCTCTGGAAATCTATCCTTCAGAAAATTCTATATCCGTGAGTCGAACACTAAAGGGAGGAACTATTCTTCCGACCAATGTGGTGGAAGTAAGACCAAATCCACCTGTGGCAGGTTATATGCCAGCAACTGCTTCTGAGATCAGCCAGGTCGAGGGCCGAGGTCACGGGATAGTAAGGGTGGTGGTATTAAATCCAGAATTAGTTCCTGATAATCATACCTTCGAAATTCAATTTGACCATCCTGTTGATAGTGTAAAAGCAACTTCTTACAGTTTAATCGATGTTACCGCCTCCGATACTTTATTTAGAACCGGCGGTGATTTTGAAGGATTAGGAAAAGGTCCGGTTGGAGCCGGATTGTTACCAGTTGTCTTCACTGAATCAACCATAAAAATTGACACGGCAAATTCCGGATTTTCTCAACGGGAAAAAACAAATACTGAATTGAGTGTCCGTTATGCAACTGCTCTTCCCATTTCTCTGGCTCGTCCAGGATTTCCTGAAGATTTGGAAATTATTTTTAGCGATCAAATTTTGGATACCTCGATTGCAGCGGTTGGTTTGCCAGCTAAACCGGCTAAATTTAAGATTCTGGCGAAAACGTTGAGCGGTGATGTGCAACTGAATTTTCGATTCTATGATAAAAATAATTCCAATACCCTGGACCTGACTGATGAATATATTGAAGTAGTCACATATTCTTTAGCCAATCCTACTATAGCCCGAGCGACCTGGAATATTACGCTTGATGTTACTGCGCTGGGGAATGACCCAATCATTCCAGCCGGAGATGGTGATGTGTACTCTCTTAAACTCATTTATCCCTACAATAAAAATGATATATTTCAATTTACTACTAAAGGACAATACACCGATCTGCAGAAGGCTAAAGACGATTTCAATAAAAAACCATATGTCGTTCCCAATCCCTACCTCGGAGCCGCCAGTTTTGAACCCCAGAGATTCGCTGTTTCTGGAAGGGGAGAACGGCGAATTGAATTCCGCAATCTACCCCAGAATTGTGTGATCCGGATTTTTACAATTTATGGTGAACTGGTTCAAACGTTGTATCACAGCGGATCGATCAATCAGGGATTTATCGCCTGGGATCTTCGCAGCAAAGATAATCTGGAGGTTGCTCCAGGGCTTTATATCTACCATGTTGATTCAAAAGACATCGGTTCATTTATAGGTAAATTCGCAATTATTAAATAAAAAACACAATGGTATAAAATCATGATAACAAGAATGATTATCTGGATAGTTTTTCTTTCACTGCTTTTCATAGCCTATTCAGATGGCCTCGCACAGACGAAAGTAGGGACAACTATCGGACAATTCCTGAAGATTGAACCAAGTGCCCGCGGAGCCGCTATGGGAAATGCGGCCACTTCACTATCAGGCGATGCTACTCTGGCTTTTTTTAATCCGGCGAGTTTAGGGCGGCTTCCTCAATCCTCAATCCAATTTATTTATAGTAAATGGTTGGCTGACATTACTTATAACCACGCCGTTGCAGGCATTAAAGTTGGAAGTCTGGGAACCTTCTTATTACAAATCACCTCTTTAAATTCAGGTGAAATTGACGTAACAACGGTTGAAAAACCATTAGGAACAGGCGAACGCTATGATGTCAGTAATTTTGCCATTGGAAGTGGTTTTGGGAGAATGTTAACCGACCGGGTGGCTGTTGGATTTCAGCTCAACTATTTTCGCGAACGAATATGGCATAGCAGTCTGGCAAATGTTGGATTGAATCTCGGAGTTCAGTATCAATTTGCTATGAATGGCGCAACGCTGGGAGCAAGTTTGTCTAACTTTGGACCTCGCGCCAAATATTCCGGAACTGATATTTATATCGAATATGACCAAAACCGCAATTTGTATGGCGATAATGATCAAATCCCGGCCAATTTGCAAACCGAGTCATTTGGGATGCCCACTCTCTTTCGGGTTGGATTTTCCTATCCTTTTCAGCTGGCAGAATCAAATAAAATTATCATGGCTGTGGATGCTATCCATCAAAATGATAATAGTGAGAGTATCAACCTGGGCGCGGAATGGACATTGTATAAGACTCTTTCAGTGCGGGGTGGCTATCGCAATCTTTATATTGATGATCCGGAAGGCGGATTGGTTTTAGGGGCAGGCCTGTCTTTTCATTCGGCGAACTATTTTCTGTATATCGATTATGCCTGGGCAGACCATGGTCTGCTGGATTACACCCAGAGGTTCTCAATCGGATTAGGGTTTTAAAATGAGCAATACCATTAAACCACTTCGAAAGATCTATAACGATTTTTCCAATTCCTACGGGAGTTTTTCACCAGACGGTAGAGAATTCATTATTACCAATCCACTGACTCCACGTCCATGGACAAATATTATCTCAAATGGAAATTATGGAATGGCCTTAAGTCAGGCAGGCGGTGGATTCTCCTGGCTGACCCATGTTAATCTCAATCGCTTGACACGCTGGAATCAAGACCTGATTCGCGATGATTGGGGCAAATGGCTTTATTTACGGGATAAACAAACTGGAGACTTTTTTTCATTAGCCTTCCAGCCGGTACAAGCTCCATTTAAATCATATGAAGTAAGGCATGGGCTGGGTTATTCAACTTTTAGGCAGGAATTCCAGAATTTAAAGACCGACTGGACACTCTTTGTTGCTCTGGATGACCCCGTGGAAATATGGCTCTGCACCATTAAAAATACCTCTCGACGAAAACGTTTTTTCCAACTCGCTTCTTATTTTGAGTGGAATCTGGGAGCAGCACCTGATAACCATCGAGAATTTCATAAGATTTTTATCGAAACTCAGTATGATGAAAAAATACATACTATTCTGGCAACGAAATATCTATGGGAAGTACCCACTCAAAGAGGTCATTGGAATACCGAATGGCCATATATGGCTTTCTTTACCGTTAATCCCGCACCGTCGGATTGGGATACAAGTAAAGACCATCTCATTGGCCGATTGGGAAGTTTTCAACACCCGAAGGGAATCAAAGAAGGTAAGTTTTCCCGATCCAGCGGAAGATTTTTAGATGCAGTGGCCAGCTTAGCTCTGGATCTAACCCTGGAAGTCGGTGAATCTAAAACCGTAGTTTTTTTGCTTGGCGTTATACCATTTAACCATCACCAGCCTGATACAAATCTTATCCACTATTATATTGATAAATATCGAAGCATCAAAAAAGCTAAAAATGAGCTGCTCAAAGTAAAAAAGTACTGGGAAAATTTAATCTGTGCAACCCAACTTAAAACTCCTGACTCTTCATTTGATTTATTAACCAACATCTGGCTCAAATATCAGGTTATATCGGGACATCTGTCTGCTCGCTCCGGCTACTATCAGCAATCAGGCGCCTATGGTTTCCGTGATCAACTTCAATCCAGCCAGGTGTGGTTATTATTTGAACCCCGGCGAATGTTGGAACAAATACGATTGCATGCACGACATCAATTCAATAATGGTACGGTTTTACACTGGTGGCATCCCCTCACTGAAAAAGGATTACAGACTGGTATGACGGATGATCTGCTATGGCTTCCTTACATGTTG
Organism: uncultured Caldithrix sp.; assembly: GCA_964394475.1. Lineage (GTDB taxonomy): Bacteria > Calditrichota > Calditrichia > RBG-13-44-9 > RBG-13-44-9 > RQOF01. The sequence continues at coordinate 6,884 of CAYMXZ010000061.1, forward strand.
AGCCGTTATTTTAACGAAGTAGGGGATTTCTCTTCGTTAAATGAGGAAATTCCATATTATGACCAGGGTTCCGGGTCACTTCAGGATCATTGTATCCGTGCTATTCAGGTCGCATTGGATCGATTCAGTCCGCGAGGACTGCCGCTAATTGGAGAAGGAGATTGGTGCGATGGTTTTAGTGCGGTAGGTCTCAATTGGAAAGGTGAAAGCATTTGGTTGGGAATGTTCCTTTATCACATTTTACAAAAATGGTCGGAAATTCTTGAAAAACATAGCCCTCAACCTGACCCCAATCGCGCTCAGCTTTACCAGGATAGAGCCCAAAAACTCAAGGAAGCAATTAACAAATATGGATGGAACGGAAAATGGTATATTGCGGCCACCAAGGATAATGGAATCCCGATTGGTGATCCTTCTCAAGAGTACTGTAAAATCTACTTAATGTCTCAAACCTGGGCCATAATATCGGGAGTGGCTGATGATGAGAAGAAAGAAAAAATTCTTCATGCCCTTTTTACCCATCTGGAATCCGACAATGGTTTTCAATTATTAGAACCCGCTTTTAAAAGAGCCGATTCAGAAATTGGTTATATCACCCGCTATGCACCGGGATTGCGAGAAAATGGTGGAGTATATACCCATGCTGCTACCTGGGGAGTAATGGCCCTGGCCATGGCAGGAAAAGCAGAAGAGGCAATGCGTATTTTTCAAAAGTTAAATCCTGTATTGCAGACCAATAGAAATATTGAACGCTACGTTGCTGAACCATATGTATTGCCTGGAAATATTGATGGACGAGACTCGGAAAATTATGGACGAGCTGGATGGTCCTGGTACACGGGTTCAGCAGGATGGCTTCTAACTATTGCTTTCGAAACTATTGTGGGATGTAAAGCAACTTTAAAAGGATTAGAAATTGATCCCTGCATTCCTTCGACATGGAAAGGATTTGAAGTCATTCGACAGTTTCGGAATGCTTCTTACCATATTTTAATCTCCAATCCGGATAAAAAACATGGTGGCATTGAAGAATTTTATCTGAACGGTAAGAAAATCAAAGGCAATATAATTCCTGTCCAGAACAGTGGTGTTCATGAGGTGAAAGCTACCCTGACCGGTAAATAATTTCAGCTCAAAAAGGTTCGAAGTGTTCTTAAACAGATTCTGCATAAACAACACGATTGTCGTCTTAAAACTTTATTCGAAGACATGAGATGGTGAAATATTTTTTTCTATCTATACTCTGCTTTTTCTTTTTTTCCCTTTCTTCCTGTTCGGATAGAAAAAGAGAAGCTTATAAAGAGGCCTTATCTGTTGACTTTTCAATTTTACAGGATGATGAAAAATTTTTAGATACCTTGCAATATCGTACTTTTTTATATTTTTTATCTGAATCTAACCCTGAAAATCGACTCATTAAAGATCGATCAACTTCTTATTCTCCAGCCAGTATAGCGGCGACTGGTTTTGCCTATCCAGTTTGGATTATTGGAGCACACCGTGGATGGATAAATCGTGAAACGGCCGCTGAATGGACCTTAACCTCCCTGAAATTTTTCTTACACTCTGAACAAAGTACCGCCCCGGATGCCACCGGTTATAAAGGATTTTTTTATCACTTTTTAGATATGAAAACCGGCAAAAGAGTATGGGATTGTGAATTATCAACGATTGATACAGCCTGGTTGATCGCTGGGATGAGAATTTCCGCCCAATATTTTGACCGTAAAAATAGTACCGAATCCCTTATTCGGGAAATTGCTGATTCTCTTACTCATCAGATTGACTGGGAGTGGGCCACTTTGCCCGATACTGGAATTTATGCCTCCACCATCTCCATGGGCTGGACTGCTGATGAAGGCTTCAATCCCATGGGCTGGACTGGGTATAATGAAGCTTTATATTTGTATATTTTAGCAGCCGGATCAGGTTACCAGGGTGTTGAACGCGCTTACCGACAATGGTTAAGCACTTACCAGTGGGAAGAACCCTACCCGGGATTAGCTCATGCCATCTTTCCGCCACTCTTCGGACATCAATTTTCCCATTTATTTATTGATTTCAGGGGATTACCAGATGCCTACATGCAAGGCAAAGGAATTGATTATTTCGAAAATTCCCGACGTGCAGTTTATACTCAAAGACAATACGCTATCCAAAATCCATTTCATTGGGTAGGATATGATTCGTTGACCTGGGGTATATCTGCCTGCGATGGTCCGGGAGAAAAATACAATACCGAAAAATACCATTTCTATGGATATGCGGGTCGGGGAAGCAGTGGACCTTCCCATGTCTTCTTTGATGATGGAACTATCGCCTGCTATGCTTCCGCTGCTTCGCTTCCCTTTGCTCCCGAAATTGTATTACCTACCCTGAAAAGTATGTATAACCGATTTGCTGAGAAAGGATTGTGGAATACCTATGGATTTGTGGATGCTTTCAACCTGACAGCGAATTGGTTTGACACAGATTACCTGGGAATCGATCAAGGGCCGATTGTTATAATGATCGAAAATTATCGTTCAGGGTTGATCTGGAATCTTGCCATGAGTGACTCTCTCATTCAAAGAGGACTTCAAATACTGGGGTTTCATAAAAATACTTGACTATAATGATGATTGGCAAAAATATCATTTTATCCGTCTCGCTTTTTTTTATTTCAGTTGTTTTTGTTCACTGGAATTTATATGGAATTGAGACCAGGATACTTGACTCATTCGATCAAACTGAAGGCTGGAAAATAATTACCTCTGATCAGGTCGATATTAAAATCCAACAGGTTGCAGGTTATGCTAACAATGCTTTGAGGATAGACTATAACTTCCTGGCGGGAGCCGGGTATGGAGGGATACAAAAAGAATTCCTGCTCGATCTGCCAGAAAATTATCAATTTTCCTTTTATCTCAAAGGCGAAAGTCCGGCTAATAATTTGGAATTTAAAATTCTGGATCCTACTGGTGAAAATGTGTGGTGGGTGAATCAGCGAAATTTTGAATTTCCCACGGACTGGAAAAAAATCGTCATCAAAAAAAGACACATTTCTTTTGCCTGGGGTCCAACCACGGATCGAAATCTTCGTCTGGTAAATAAGATTGAATTTATCATTGCTTCCGCTAACGGAGGAAAAGGAACAATTTTCTTAGATCAACTGATTTTTGAATCCCTCGATCCTCCCGATTCAATTCCACCTCAACCCATTATCACTGTTGTACGTCCAGCATCCTCGTCGCAGGGGATTCAGTTCATCCAGGATGGTGATACCAATACTTACTGGCTCAGTTCCGCTGTTCCGGACACACAAGAAATCCTGATTGATTTTCAAAAATATCGAGAATTTGGTGGTTTAGTTATCCATTGGGATAAACAAGATTATGCCAGAAAATATGAAATATGGGTTTCGAATGATCAAAAAGAATGGATGCTTGCTTATGCGGTTACTACAGGAGCAGGGGGAAGAAGGTATATTTTTTTAAAAGATTTCGATTCCCGTTATTTAAAAATCATCCTTTTAGCCAGCAGTCGCCAGCGAGGATATCTAATAAAAGAAATTCAGGTTGAAAATTTTTCTTTTTCTCAAAGCAAAGAAAATTTTTTCTCCTTCATCGCTTCTGAAAAACCACGAGGTCATTTTCCCCGCTACTTTTATAATGAACAATCTTACTGGACAATTGCAGGAGTGGACAAAGACAGGGATGAAGCTCTTATTAATGAAGAAGGAATGATTGAAGTTGATAAAGGATGTTTTTCCATCGAGCCTTTCATTTATTACAATCAGAAACTCATTACCTGGAATGATGTGGAAGTAAAACAGCTCTTAGAGAAGGATTATCTGCCTATTCCCAGGGTACAATGGAACCACCCTGATTTTCAACTTGACTTCCAATGTCTGGCGGCTGGACCATCGGACAGCTCCATACTTTTAATTAAGTATAACTTTCAAAACAGACTCAAAGAGATTTTTGTTGGCAAATTTTATATTACTCTTCGCCCCTTTCAGGTGAATACTCCCTGGCAATTTTTGAACAATCCTGGAGGAGTAGCTAAAATAGAAAATATTCATTATGATAAAGATTCCCGAAAAATTCAGGTTAATCAGGAAAAATTAATTTATCTCCTTACCGAACCGAACGCCTTCGGTGCGGCAGAATTTGATGAAGGAGATATCACCGAATTTCTGGAAGTTGATAAACTTCCTCTTCGACAAAATGCTCATGATCATTTTGGATGTGCCTCTGCCGCTGTAAAATTTGATTTAGTAATACCTCCAGAAATGAATAAAGAAGTTTTTTTACTGATTCCATTTCATGAAAAATCGATACCATTCTCAAAATTGGTTTTCGATGATAATGCGCGTAATTTTTATCACCAGCAGTTTGAAGAAACTTTTCAATTCTGGGAGAAACGATTAAATCACGTCCAATTTCATGTACCACCTGAAATGCACCATCTGGTGAACTGCCTTCGCTCCAATCTGGCTTATATATTAATTAATCGCGATGGTGCTGGAATTCAACCAGGCTCCCGATCCTACGAAAGATCCTGGATTCGCGATGGTTCGCTCACCTCCTCCGCCTTGCTGAAAATGGGAATTCACCAACCGGTAAAAGAGTTTATTGAATGGTACAGCCAGTATCAGGGGAAGGATGGGAAAGTCCCGTGTGTAGTGGACCACCGTGGTCCTGATCCCGTTCCGGAAAACGATAGTCACGGTCAACTCATATTTGCCATCATGCAATATTTTCAGTTTACTCATGATACGACTTTCCTGAGTTCCCATTACTCTCATCTTCGCGCGGCCGTTAATTATCTGGAATATCTTATGAATCAACGGTTGACGGACTACTATCGGAACGGAAATGATTCTTTGCAATCATTATACGGTTTATTACCTGAATCGATCAGTCATGAAGGTTATTCTGACAAACCGCGGCACTCTTACTGGGATAATTTTTTTGCGCTAAAAGGGTTAAAAGATGCTTTAAAGGCGGCTCAAATTCTGAATGAAAAGGAAGACATACAGCAGTTCAACTTCTTGCGGAATCTATTCGAAAAGAATCTGTACCAGTCACTGGCTCTCTCGACAAAGCGCACAAGAATAGATTATCTACCCGGTTGTGCCGAACTTGGCGATTTTGATGCAACCTCGACGGCAATTGCCATCGATCCCTGCGGTGAATTACCTCGATTGCCTCAACCTTATGCCCAACATACATTTGACCGCTATTTCGACTATTTCAGTCAGCGACGCCAGGCTGATTTCAAATGGAGAGATTATACCCCATATGAAGTCCGTCTGGTGGGCACTTTCATCTTCCTTGACCAACCTGAAAGAGCCTACCAGCTGTTAAATTTTTTCTTTAATGATCAACGCCCATTGGGATGGAATCATTGGGCAGAAGTAGTTCGAAAAGGCTATCGCACCACCGGTTTTATCGGAGATATGCCCCATACCTGGGTCGGATCTGATTTTATTAATGCAGTACGAACTTTCTTTGTTTACGAAGATGAATCCAGTCAATCGCTAATCATTGCGGCCGGGATAAAAAAATCCTGGATTGACTCGCCAGAGGGTCTATCCATTCAAAAGCTTCCTACATATTACGGATTGCTGGATTATTCAATTATGAAAAAATCGGATAAATATTATATTCAGGTAAAAGGTGATTTTATCACTATCCCTCATCAATTCAGATTAAGAAATATTCTGGGCAATCAACTCAGATCAGTAACGGTGAACGGTAAGAAAATAAAGAATTATGATCAGAACTATATTTATTTTTATGCTCTTCCTGCAGAATTAATAATTCAGTAGACTATGGGGATTATTATTGGTTGAATATACGTTCTTTATCCTTCAATACCAATTTCATTTTCGCATAATAAACCTATCTTTAATGAACAAAATATGGATAGAGATACATGTCTAAATTTTCAAAAATTCCGCATCGGATATTCCTTTACATTGCAATTACGAAGATTCTCGTTGTCAATTTTATTAATCCCTCACTTTCTCAGGACCCTAAAGATTCAGAGATGGACTGTTTTTTAGATTCTTTACTTTCGGTAATGACTTTAGAGGAGAAAGTCGGTCAATTAAATATGTTTCACTGGCCATGGACGGCCACAGATGATACGTTTGCAACAGTATACAAGCAAATGATCCGTGAAGGCAAAATCGGTTCTTTTCTGGGTATTTATGGTGTAGATAAGACCTATGAATTGCAGAGAATTGCCGTAGAGGAATCCCGCTTAGGTATACCTTTATTATTTGCTTTTGACGTGATTCATGGCTGGCGTACAGTTTTTCCGGTTCCTCTGGCTGAATCGTGTAGTTGGGATTTAGAATTAATAGAGAAAACCTCTCATATCGCAGCCATTGAAGCCAGTTCAGCTGGCATTTACTGGACTTTTGCACCAATGGTGGATATTGCCAGAGATCCCCGTTGGGGTCGAATTGTGGAAGGCTCGGGCGAAGATCCTTTCTTAGGTGAGATGATAGCCGCAGCTCGTGTGAGAGGCTTTCAGGGGAAATCTCTGCAGGAGGAAAACGCCATCTTAGCCTGTGCCAAGCATTTCACTGCCTATGGCGGGGCAGAGGGTGGACGTGACTACAATACCGTAGACATATCAGAAAGAACACTTTTTGAAATTTATCTACCTCCCTTCCACGCCGCCGTTGATGCAGGAGTTGCAACGATTATGGGGGCGTTTAATGAAATTGGCGGCATCCCAATGCATGGTAATGAATACCTGCTGAATACCATACTCAGAAAACAGTGGGGATTTAGTGGCCTGGTAGTCAGTGATTGGACCGCCATCAACGAATTGCAATTTCATGGAATTGCCGAGGATTCATTAGCGGCTGCCCGCATTGCTCTCACATCCGGAGTAGACGTGGATATGGTCAGTGGAATCTATCTTAACAAATTACCGCTTTTAATAAAAGAAGGAAAGCTATCTGAAGATTTGATCAATCAGGCGGTTCGGCGCATGCTAAAAGCAAAATATCAAATCGGTTTATTTACGAATCCCTATCGCTATCAAAATGCAGAGCGAGAACGAACCAATATTTTAAAACCTGAGCACATTGAGCTAGCTAGAAAAATGGCTCGGAAATCTATTGTTTTGTTAAAGAATTCAAATCAACAATTGCCCCTAAAGAAAAATTTGAAAAGCCTTGCGATCATAGGTGCCTTAGCTATGGATAAAAATTCTCATCTGGGTGCCTGGCATGGCGTAGGAGATACCCAGAATGTAGTAACCATATTAGAGGGAATAAAAACGGCCGTTTCTCCAGGAACAAAAGTATTTTATACGGATGGATATGATTCTAATGGAGTGGTTACACCTGAAAAATTAAGAACAGCTAAAGATATTGCAAAAAAATCGGAGGCAGTGATAATAGTGGTTGGAGAACCCGCAACCATGTCAGGAGAGGCTGCTTCCCGCTCTGATATCAGCTTACCCGGGAACCAGGAAGTGTTGATTAAAACTATTACCCGGGCTAACAGGTCAGTAGTTATGATTTTAATGAATGGGCGGCCTCTGGCCCTTGAGGGAATTATTGATAAACCCTCTGCTGTTCTGGAAGCCTGGCACCTTGGAATACAAATGGGAAATGCGGTGGCAGATGTCATTTTTGGTGATTACAATCCAGGTGGTAAATTATCTGTTACTTTTCCACGCCATACCGGTCAAATTCCGATCTACTATAACCATAAAAGGACTGGAAGACCTCCCAGTCTGAGCGATAAATATACCTCTAAATATATCGATCGTGATTGGACTCCGCTGTTTCCTTTTGGATATGGCCTCAGTTATACCACATTCACGTATAATGATATGTCGGTTGATAAGACCTTTTTGAAAAATGGCGATTCTCTACACGTTTCAATTAGAGTAACTAACAATGGTAACCGTGAGGGAGAGGAAGTTGTGCAACTGTATATTCAAGATGAAATAGCCAGTTTTACCCGACCAGTAAAAGAGCTGAAAGGATTTAAAAAATTATCACTATTACCCGGTAAAAGTCAAATCGTCACCTTTAAAATCACACCGGAGATGCTGACTATGTACAATAGTCAGATGAAAAGGATAATCGAACCTGGAAAATTCAAGGTCTTTGTTGGAGGAAACTCAGTAGAAACAATTGAAAAAAGTTTTGAAGTAACTGAATAATAGTAAATTGATCTTCAGAGAGTGAAACAAATGATTAGAAAGTTTTTATCCATCTCCATTCATTTATTGTCAGCAGCGTTCTGTACCCTTTATGCAAATGCAAACCACATTTTTTTTGACAATAGTTTGACGGATACTTCATATTTCTATTCGAAAGGTAATTTTATATCTCCCAGTGAGCTGGAAATAATAGATCATAAAATCCCGGTTGAAAATCGTTTCTTCCATACTCCTCCCAATTGTCTAAAATTAAGTTTGTTATCCCGTACTGGCGGATATTGGTCGATGGAGATCAACGCGCCAAAATGGAGAGGTAGAGATGGTAAATTTATTGGCGATACTTTGTCTTTTTGGTGTTATTCAGATCAGGAGATTTCAGGTAAAAACCTGCCTTCACTTTATCTAAAAAATGATCAAAAAGAAACTACACCCTTACTAAAATTAAGCAAGATTATCTCACAAATCCCGGGTCAAAAATGGCTTTTAATTAAAATTCCTTTTGCAAAGTTTAGTTATACAGAAGATATGGTTCATCCTACTCATCCTCAAAACTATGACTTTTCTAAAACCAGTTCTGTAGTCTTTACTCAACATATTGAATCGGATCGAAGATGTACCATCTATATTGATGATATCCGAATATTTAACCAGGCAGGATCGGAATTGGAAAAACCTGCTATTCCTGAAAATCTTCACGTAAAAGGATATGATCGACATGTCGATTTGAGTTGGGAATATCATGGGAGGTCACCAGTTCAATATTTCCTCATCTATCGTTCTCTGGATGGTGAGCATTATATCCCCATCGGAATACAGCAGGCAGATTTTTACCGATATACCGATTATGTGGGTGAAGCTGGGAAAAAGATTTTTTATAAATTGAGCGCTGTCAACTATGGCTATCAAGAATCAGACTTATCGGCACCTGCAGAGAGCAAGACTTCACCACTGGATAATGATGCCCTATTAACCATGGTACAGGAGGCTTGTTTTCGGTATTATTGGGAAGCCGCGAATAACAAATCCGGAATGGCGGTTGAAAATATACCTGGACAACAGGACCTGATAGCGGTGGGTGCTTCGGGATTTGGTATCATGGCCATTTTGGTAGGTATTGAAAGAGGATTTATCAACAGGAATCAGGGTAAAGACCGATTATGGAAGATCGTCAATTTTTTAAAAAAGGCTGATCGTTTTCATGGAGTGTGGCCCCATTTTCTGGACGATGAAACCGGAAAAGTTGTCCCACTTTTTGGGAAATATGATAACGGGGGTGATCTGGTAGAAACCGCTTTCCTGATGCAAGGCTTGTTGACTGCTCGCCAGTACTTTAATAAAAACACTCAGAGTGAAAAACAATTACGAGCCGAAATCTCTTATTTATGGGAAACGGTAGAATGGGACTGGTATCGACGCACCACCGATAGTGAGTTTCTTTACTGGCACTGGTCTCCTGATCATGAATGGAAGATAAATCATCCACTGGTAGGTTGGAATGAAACCATGATAGCGTATTTACTTGCCATAGCTTCTCCGACCCATAATGTTCCTGTCGAGTTATATTATTCGGGATGGGCAGGTCAATCGCCGACTGCCATAGAGTATCGTCAGAATTGGGGAAATACCACTGAAGGGGATCATTATCAAAATGGAAACAGTTATTATGGCATTAAACTGCCGGTGGGAGTAGGGAGTGGAGGACCGTTATTTTTTACTCATTATTCGTTTATGGGATTTGATCCAAGAAAATTAACCGATCGGTATACTAACTATTTTGAGAATAATAAAAATCTGGTATTAATTAATCGGGCTTACTGTATAGCCAATCCCGGCGGTTATAAAGGATATGGTAAAAATTGTTGGGGATTAACCGCCAGTGATGATCATGTCAGTTATCATGCCCATGATCCCTCACCCAGAAATGATAATGGAACTATTACTCCCACTGCGGCCCTGGCCTCATTCCCATATACTCCAATAGAGTCGATGGAAGCGTTGAGATATTTCTATTTTCATTTAGGTAAAATGTTATGGGGAATTTACGGTTTTCGCGATGCTTTCAATTTAACAGAAAATTGGGTATCAGAAATTTACATGGGCCTGAACCAGGCCCCTATTATGGTAATGATTGAAAACTATCGGAGCGGTATCATCTGGAAGT
>CAYMXZ010000062.1:0-16730 GCA_964394475.1 uncultured Caldithrix sp.
CGATGCGGGATCTTTCAGTCAGATTCGTAAGATGATGCTGGTGAAATAGAAAAAATAATTTTCTCAAGTCGAACCTCTCAGAGTTGTAAAACTCTGGGAGGTTTTTTATTTTTTATGATTATTGCCTTCGCTCTAAAAAAAATGCTTTAACTTCTTTATGAACAGTATAATAAATTTTCCAAATCTTATCGTTTAGCTGCTCACCAGTATTTATGGTAGTGTGAATAGAGTAATATTTCCCTCTTTTTTTATTGACAATCTATATATTTTCGCACCCCTGTCTGTAACAGGCAGGTTAACCCTGGCCTCTCCCGTGGGCGCCGGGGAGGACCTGCTCGGCTCAGACGGTGTAAGGGGAATGAGGTATCAAAAAGAAAATTAGTAAATATTTCACCCCCAACGACATAGACAGAACAATTTTTCAAATACTACATTTTCAGCGCTCAGGAAATAATCATATTATTTTTTATCGCGCTGTAAAATCAGCAGGGTTATGTCATCAATCAGAGGAGAATGGCCGTAAAAAACTTCTAATTCTGTTGCAATTTTTTGCTGAATTTCATCCGGTTTTTTGCCACGCAGACTGTCGAGAAGATTGATTAAGCGCTCTTCTCCATAAAAGGATGCCATTTTGGAATCCAGGACCTCTTTTTCTCGATTAGCGTAGGCATCTATTAATCCGTCGGTATATAAAAATAGAGTATCGCCTTTTTCCAGATTTATGATTTTTTTCGCTAATAGCTGATTAAATAAATCACCGGTTCTTTCCAGGCCGATGGCTAAACCCGGTATCATCAATTCCTTGACCGGTTGGGTGGTATCCACTGGGATGAACAGAGGATTATTATGTCCGGCTCGATACAAAGTCGCTTGATGCTTTTTGCAATCCAATAAAACTAGAACCATGGTCAGAAATATTTGTCGGTCAATCATTGGATCAGAAAAATAGTGATTCAGGCGTCGCAAAATTTCTTGTGGATCGTGGGAAAACTGCTGAGCAAAGCGAATTAAACTGATACACTGTGCCATATAGAAAGCGGCTGAAGTTCCCTTACCAGAAACATCACCGAGTACCAGTAAAAACTTATCCTGATCCAGTTTCAGCACATCATAAAAATCACCGCCTACTTCGGTGGCGGTGTTAATATAGGCCTTAATTGAATACTCAGGAATAGGAGGTAAAGATTGCGGTAAAAGGCTGAGCTGAACTTGTCGGGCGATGCGCAATTCATATTCCAGTCGATCTTTTTCACGCAGGTCCGAAATTTTTTTCTGGAGCTCCGATCCCATCGAATTAAACCGTTCGGCCATTTCCACAAATTCATCTTCACCTTCCATCGAAATTTTATAATCGAGATTTCCACTGGAGATCTGGCGAATGCCCTGCGTGAGCACCGTAAATTTCTGTATTATCATTTCTTTGATGCGGTTACCAAATTTAATGACGCGTTGAATGATAAAAATATTGATGAGAAAATAGATCAACAGCCAGAATAGAAACTGTCGCATCAAAGGTGATTTAAAAAATGCGGTATCAAGAACAATAACCATTTCAAAATTCCAGTAACCGATTTTCTGGAAGTCATAATCAACTAAAGGCGCGTATACCCGTCCAACCGTAAACACATTTTGATTAAAAATTTTAATGTTTCCACGCCGTAATGATTGACTTTGTTTTTCATCCATTCCCAATCGAACTGAATAAAGACCGGGGAAGGTGTAAGGCACCAGCCCGAATGGATACACTCGAATTTCTGACTGGCTTTTTGAACTTTCCCAGCCACGAATTCGGTAAAAAATTGAATCCCAGCTCTGGAAAGTGAAAGGATAGACAATGAGCCCATTAGCAGAAATATTGACAAAATTTTTCTGCAGGGTGGCCAGAAAGAAAGAATCTATTTTCACCAGAGTCAAAAAAACATTATTGGCCTGTTTTTGTTGATAGAAAATAAAATAATCGCTGTTTTCGGAATCAGCCGTTTTTTTTAATTGAATAGCTGTGGCAGAAGATAAATTTTTCGGCAGAGTAATTTTTTCATACCCCGATATCTGAATTTCCTGCGATGAAGAGATCAGAGATGTTTGGTAAACAGTCAATGAGGATTTCCGATTATCGGCTTCTGCTGTTTCCAGTATCTGGAGCATTGTTTTCTTTAAATTTTCCGCCTGCCAGGCAGAGATGAAAAAATAAAACAGCAGGAGCAAAATAATAAGTTGAATAAATTGCGGGATACTGGATTGTAACCAGCCAGCAATCTGTAACTTTCGATGCAAACTGGCATGATGATAGACTAAAACAAAAGGGATTTTTACCAGAACTGCTAATAAATATAATTTTAGAAAATGATACAGAATTTGGGGAAAGAAATACCAGGCAAACGTTTTACTATCCAGAACCAGAAAAGAACGATCAGGCAAAGTGTAAAAATTCATGTAAAATATAAAAATGATCAATACAGCCAGCCAGCACTCGGCTTGAGTAAGTAACTCAGCCCAGGATGTCTTGCGTAACAGCAGTAAGAAGAGAATGACCTGGAAAAAATACCACCAGTAGGGCGGATCATTAAAGCGCAGAATCTGTAAGCTGACATAGCCCAGCAAAAAGTAGAAAATCATGAACCAGATTTTATTTTTACTATTCTGGCTGAGGAGAATGCCGAATAAAGTAGATAAAATGAACAACCCAAAAATTTGTAGCAGTAGGAATATCCCGCCCGGTAACGACGAGGGCTCTACTCGTTCTCCCATCCAGAGTATCCACCATCCAAAATTCACATAGGTGAAAAAAAGCAAAAGAAATAAAATGACTTCTGAAGGAGGACGCAGGGAAGTAATGATTTCCTGACTGAATTTGTACCAGAAGTATCCGGCAATTATCAACATCAGGAAAGCAGTCGAGAATAAAGAATTCACAGAAAAAGTGCTTATATAAAAGGTCAGTAACCAGCCTATCAGCATTATCAATAATTGAGAAGAGGGACGAAAGGTTTTTACCTTTTCATAGAATTCGTTTATTCGTTGATGAATTTTAAATTTATACGATGGCAAATTGTTACTTCCTTTTTTACTCACAGTGTCAATTACGAATGAATGATTATAAAGTTGTAAATATTTTAATTGTGATCTTCTGTTTTTACAATGTATTAGAAAAATAAAACTTATTGACCGAATTTTTTTGAAAATATATATTAAGTTTCAGGTAAAGAAAATTAATTGATCCCATCAAGATTGATGTTTATTAACCCATGCTTTAATGATCATATTTACCATACATTATTTATAAAAAGGGGAGTCGGATGAAAAATCTCTGTTTGATATCTTTAATCATTTTCGTTTTTGGTGGATGGGCAGTTGCCAATGAAGATTTTTTAAATTCTGATTCTAATCCCAGGTTGAGTGGAACAGCGAGTAATTACATCTCCGAATTAACAGGTGATTCTGCAAAAGATATAAATACAGTTAACGGTCCACTTTTTTATTCCTTATCTCTATGTCACACTTATTCCATTGTGGCAGTTGATTCGGTCACCGGTGAGATTGGAGCCGCGGTGCAGTCGCATTGGTTTTCGGTTGGAAGCATTGTTACCTGGGCGGAAGCGGGGGTTGGCGCGGTAGCTACCCAGAGTTTTGTTAATCCAGCGTATGGACCAGAGGGTTTAGCTTTGCTGAAGCAGGGTAAAAATCCGAAGGAGGCGCTGGAATTATTATTGCAGAAAGATGAAGGTCGAGATTTTCGCCAGGTAGCTTTTATTGATGCCAGAGGAAATTCTATTGCTCATACCGGCCACAAATGTGTGGCGGAAGCCGGTCATCGCTATGGAAAATACTTTTCGGTACAGGCTAATCTTATGCTGAAAAACACAGTATGGGATGCCATGGCGAAAGCTTTTCAGAATAGTGAAGGACCTCTGGCGGAGCGAATGGTGGCCGCCCTGGAAGCGGCTGAAGCAGAAGGCGGGGATATCCGTGGGAGACAATCGGCAGCCTTGCTGGTGGTGCGAGGAGAATCCAGTGGCAAAATCTGGGAAGATCGTTTGATCGATTTGCGGGTTGAAGATCATCCGGATCCGGTGGGTGAGATAAAACGTCTGTTGAAAGTATTTCGCGCCTATGAGCATATGAATGCTGGTGATGTGGCGGTGGAAAAAGGAGATGAAGAACAGGCGTTAAAAGAGTATGGCGCGGCTGAAAAATTAGATCCGGCCAACCTTGAAATGAAATATTGGCATGCCGTGTCTCTGGTGAATATCGGTAAATTTGAAATAGCTTTACCCATCTTTAAGGAAATTTTCGCTGCCGATGAAAACTGGAAAATACTCACTCCGCGACTGGTGGCACCTGGATTATTGAATATCAGCGAAAAACAACTTCAGCAATTAATGCAGTTGCCTTGATAAAACCATGATATATATTATTCAACTAATAAGAATCTTCAGATGAAAAAAATAATTGGGAAAAATAGTAGCGCTCGTCGCGATTTTTAAATGTGCTCAAAATGTAAATAACTGAATCCAATTTCACATTTTCTAAAATCGAAGAAAGATTAGACTTTCACATATTACTCAAATAAACATATCGGAAGAAGTCATATGAATCTTTATCAACGGTTTTACTGGTATCTGTTGATTTTCATTGGGATGACACTCAAATTTTTCATACCTTATTCGGTGGCTCAGGATGCATCTGCCTGGACAATTACTCCCAATGACACCCTGGTCTCGCACAAAATTTTTAGTGACAACCGAATTCTCTTCAGAATTTATGCACCTCAGGCTCATCGGGTGTTGTTGACTGGTTCTGATATTCCAGCGATTGGTAGAGGTATGGAAATGACCAAAAACGATATAGGAATATGGGAAGTAATGGTTGGCCCGATAGAACCAGGGGCTTACCGTTATCATTTTAATGTAGATGGGGTGGCGGTGATTGACCCGTGCCATCCTCTCACCAGTCAGTCCAATATGAACACCTGGAGTCTTGTTTACCTGCCAGGTAAAGATTTTATGGATACCAGAACAGTACCACATGGAGCCGTGTCTGAAGTCACATACTACTCAACATCGTTAAAGCGATTTCGGCGTATGCATGTGTACACTCCGCCGGGCTACGAATCGGGGAAGGGGAAATATCCGGTATTTTATCTTCTTCATGGAGCGTTTGATTGTGATGATTCCTGGAGTTCGGTCGGTCGTGCCGGTTTTATTCTGGATAACCTGATTGCGGAAGAAAAAGCAAAACCAATGGTAGTGGTTATGCCAGCCGGACACACCGGTCCCTTCCGTTTTGGACCGCCGGCCACTGATGCTTTAAAACCGGCGATCGAGGAATTCGTTCCAGATTTTATGAACGATATCCTGCCGTATGTGGAAAAAAACTATCGCGTTTATGCCGATCGTCAGCATCGGGCTATCGCTGGCCTATCGATGGGAGGCGCTCAAACTCTGAATATTGCCATTCCTCATCTGGAGCTATTTGGCTACATCGGTGTTTTCAGCTCTGGTATTTTTGAACTCACTACTCCCACACCTCCGGGAGTCGTTTCTGGTGGACCAAAATGGGAGGAATTACATCAGGCATCTTTGACGAATGACCAATTGAAGAAAGGTCTCAAACTTTTCTGGTTTGCTACCGGAACAGATGATTTTTTACTGGAGACTTCTCGTGCGACGGTCGCTATGTTTAAGAAATATAAATTTGAAGTGATTTATCTGGAAACTCCTGGTGCTCATACCTGGATAAATTGGCGAAATTATCTAAAGGAATTTGCTCAGCTTCTTTTTAAATAAGGGAAGTCACTATTTTTCAGCAGGTAAATTTTTCAATTTGCTTTCGCTAAATAATCGTTATAAATATAAGCAATTTTAAGAAATGTCTTGTTTTGAAATATGATAACAGAGACAATTTTATAAGTCATAGAAATTTTATGAAATCCTTGAATAAAACCATTTCCTTCTTAAGTGGCTGTTTTCTGCTGTTTACGGTTCAATTATCGTTTCCCGCATATTATTTGCTGCCAGAGCAATTGTATTACGATGTAAGTTTTTATAACATCGATCTCATTCTCAATCTTGATGAAAATTCTATTCAGGGAAAAGTATCGATTGAGGGAGATATTGTTCATGATCAGACAAACGATATAATTCTCAATCTCTTTGATCACATGATGGTCGATTCCGTCAAAATGCAAGATCTAACGCTTAATTTTGTTCACTCTAATGGTCTTCTGACTGTTTATCTTCATCAACCGCTCAATGCCGGTGAGCAATTTTCTTTAACGGTCTATTATCATGGGTTTCCCATGCAAGCAGTCCCGTCTGGATATGGATTGATTTTTACCACATATAATAATGAGAAGCTGGTGTATAGTTACCACTGGCCTTATTATGCCAACAGCTATTTACCGTGTAAAGATCATCCTTCCGATAAAACTGACTCACTGCGACTGGCGATTACCGTTCCGGCTGCTTATCAGGTGGCGGCGAATGGAGTGCTGGATAGCACGGTTACTCTTCCCACCGACATGATTCAATATATCTGGAAAAGTCATTATCCCTTGACCCCTTATCATATTTCTATCAATGTTCATCCCTTTACGGAAATACAACAGGTGTATGCCTCACCGGTATCAGGAAATATTCCGCTTCGTTATTTTTTATTTCCCAATCATTCTTCTACTGCGCAGGTTCAGTTAAATACTCTCGTACCAAAAATTTTGCAGGCTTTTGAAACCAAATACGGAAGTTTTCCCTTCTCAGTAGAAAAGTATGGGATTTGTGAATCTGTGATTAGTGGGGGAATGGAGCATCAAACAATTTTAACCATGAATTACCCTTCTTTTTTTTCCGATATCGTCGTTCATGAAAGTGCTCATGAATATTTTGGGAATATGATTTCCATTGCCGATTGGGGACATATCTGGTTAAGTGAAGGCTTTGCGACTTACAGTGAAGCCATTTATCGAGAGTACTGGGAAGGTGAAACTGGTTATAATCAGGAGATAATTCAGCATATGGCCGGTGCGGGGAATGGGATGATCTATGTGACCGATCCTTCTACCCCCAATAATATTATTCCCTATGATCTGGTTTATCTGAAGGCTTCGGCCGTTTTACATATGTTGCGATATGTGATGGGAGACAGCCTGTTTTTTCGCATGCTACAGGATTATGTCACGGTTTCTCCTTTTCGATATAAGAATATTGACACCGAACAATTTTGTGATTTTTGTGAAGGTTATTATGGAGATGATCTGAGCTGGTTTTTCCAGCAATGGATCTACGGGGATGGAAAGATGTCCGCTAAGTATTACTATTACCGCAACCAGAGTTTAGATTCGCTGATTCTCAAGTATCGCAGTGTTTCTTCCACCACCAATGGTACTTACCATTCCATGCCAGTGCCACTCACCATCTCTGTTGTCGGATCCCAATTGATTGACACGCTCTGGATAGATTCCTTAAGTCGTACCAAAGCCTATCCCATACCTGATACCACAAACCTCACCCTGCAATTTGATCCTGATAATAAAATTTTGAAAGGTAGTTTCAGTTATCTCGACCAGCCAGAGTTCGTTGAGGTAACTGTCCAACCGGATAGCGGTAATATCCGGGCAGTGTGGGAAACATTCTTTGATTTCAGTGATTATCGATTTTTTATATGGAAGAAAGAAAACGGTGGGAGCTATTTATTGCTGGACAGCTTGAATATTCACGGGTTAAAAATCAGTATTACTCCTCCGGTTACTGGTACATATCGTCTGGCACTGCGTGCGGTAAAGGGGAGTTATCGCACGAAGTTGTCTGATTTCAAGGAAATCAATTTTTCCACTTTCCCGATGAATCAGGGAATTCTGTTGGTTGATGAAACCCGCAACGGTAACGGTACTCATATGCTGCTTCCCACCGATCAGGCAGTGGATAGTTTTTATCATGATCTTTTATCCGAATACACTTTTACGGAATTTGATGTCATTAATGAAGGGTGTGCTCCCTCTCTCCTGGATCTTGGAGATTACGCTTTGGTTATCTGGCATCATGATGTGAATTATCAAACTGTTGTGGCGGAGATTCAATCCGAAATAGCGACTTACCTGGCGGCTGGTGGGAAGATGATTTTTAGCGGAATGAATTATTTAAATAATTTTTCATCCGATTTCCGTTCCGATTATCTGGGTATGGCGCAATACGATATAAATTCATCCTGGGATTTTACCGGTGCCTCCGGAAGCTCTGGTTTTCCCGATCTGCCTTTAGATACCTCCAAAATTACCTTCCCTTTGTATAATCATAAATTGCCCAATGTGATGATTTTTGATACCACTATCGGTACAGAAAGCATTTATCGCTATCAATCCGGCAGCGTACATCCCCAATACCATCTAAAACCAACCGGTATTCGTTCTCGCTCTCCCCAAAACAATTCTGTGCTCAGCACGTTTTCTCTGGGATTCCCTCTCTATTTTATGAATCAGGATTCGGCCCGAGAGTTCATCAGAAAAACAGTAACGGACTTTGGAATTACAGTGAATATTGATAAAAAAAAATTGGTAGCGATAGACGATTTTGAAATTTATCCCAATTATCCCAATCCTTTTAATCCTCACACAAAGATTTTATTTCGTTTGAATAAATTAACTCACGTTGATATTTTTATCTATAATTTATTGGGAGAGAAAATTTCTTTACTTTATCATGGAAATCTACCGGGAGGGTTGCATGCAGTTGAATGGGATGGGAGGAATGAGGGTGGTGTATTGCAGGCAAGTGGAATTTATTTTGTAAAAATAAAAGCCGGTCGCCACGATAAAACGATAAAAATTATTCTACAGCATTAGAGGGCTTTCGAGATGATAAAAGTTATTTCACTAAAACATCTTTCACCTAAAGATACCTTGCGTTTGGTTCAGGAGTCCGGAGTGATTCCATACCTCATAAATTGGGGCTGTAATATTGATGAAAAAAATAATCGATTGATTTTTCAACTAAAACATGGCGGAGGAGGATTTGAAGAGGAAGTAGAGCAAGTAGCGGCTGAGCTGGAAAAATTTATTAAATCGATTGATGTCAAAACTGATATATAAAGAACTGTGTGAATTTTTTTCTACCAATCCACATTCAGGCAAATCTTTCATAAGAAATCAAATCGTTACTCTAAAATTGAAAATAAATGTATTACTCATCGACGGCAAGCCGTACCTTGTATAGGACGAACATATGTTTATCCCGCTTGTCATGAAGAGACATCTCACTTTATTTGAAAAATAACCGACTAACCAGCAGCGCTCAGGAATAATTCTTCAGTTGGCACTTGGTTTTGGTTATTTTAAGGTTTTCATTTACTTTTAGGGCGGATAATGAACTGATGCCCATAAAAATTTTTCATCTTTCAGTTACCAGTCCCTAATTTTAAATTACCAATCTGTAAATTTAAATCTAATCTGAGGGTAGTGATGAGTGCCAGAATTGTGGAATGTGTTCCAAATTTTTCAGAAGGTCGGGATAAATCCGTGATCGATCAAATAACTCAGGCGATTAAAGCGGTGAAAGATATTCAGTTGCTTAGCGTGGAAATGGGTGCGGATGTAAATCGGACAGTTGTTACCTTTATTGGTTCTCCAGAGGCCGTGAAAGAAGCAGCTTTTCAGGGAATTAAAAAAGCAGCGGAGTTAATTGATATGCGGAAACACCACGGCGCTCATCCGCGTCTGGGTGCCACCGATGTCTGTCCCTTTGTACCGGTAGAGGGAGTTACCATGGAGGACTGTGTTCACATCTCGAAAGCGGTTGGGCAACGGGTCGGTGAAGAACTGGGAATTCCGGTATATTTATATGAAATGAGTGCCCAGCATCCAGATCGAAAGAATCTGGCCAATATTCGGCAGGGGGAATATGAAGGATTGGAAAAGAAATTGGAAAATCCACATTGGAAGCCCGATTTTGGTCCGGCCAAATTTAATGCCCGATCCGGAGCCACCGTTATTGGCGCCCGCGAATTTTTAATCGCGTATAACATCACTTTAAATACCCGTGAAAAACAGTATGCCATGGATATTGCCTTTGAACTGCGCGAGAAGGGACGCAGCGTCCGACGCGGGAATACGGGTAATTTCTATATGAGTGGCGAATTGGTGAAATATCAAAAAAATAATTATCCCTGCGGAAGTTGTGAGTTTGTGGGGAAAACTTTTCAGGAAACGGTTGAACATTGTCAGCGAGAGCATCATTATGATTTGATTGAACTTTTAAAAATGCATGAAATTGATCCGCAGCATCCCGAAGGCCAATCGGTAAAGGTCCCGGGAATTTTTAAACATTGCAAGGCCATAGGCTGGTTTGTGGAAGAGTATGGACGTGCGCAAATCTCGATTAATCTTACCAATTACAAAATCACTCCTCCGCATCTCGTGCTGGAAAAAGCCCGGGAGCTGGCATGGAAAAGAGGATTGATCGTTACTGGTAGTGAAGTTGTGGGATTAATTCCTTTTCAGGCCATCTATCAGGCCGGTAAATATTACTTGCAGAAGCAGGGTCGATCCAGCGGAGTGCCGGTGAAAGATGTCATCGATATGGCTATTTATTCTATGGGTTTAAATGATGTAAGTCCTTTTCGACCGCAGGAAAAAATTCTGGGTTTGCCTCAGACGGATCAGGGGAAGTTAGTTTCCCTGAAGACCGCCGAGCTGGTGCATGAGGTGAGCCGCGAAACCCCTGCTCCCGGTGGTGGTTCAATTGCCGCGCTGGCAGGTTCCTTAGGTGCGGCTCTGGCCAGTATGGTCAGCAATCTGACTGTCGGTAAAAAAGGATATGAATCGCAGAAAGAAGAATTGATCCAATTAGCAGAGAAAGCACAGCAGGTAAAGGATGAGTTGTTAAAAGCGGTAGATGACGATACCAATGCCTTCAATGCTTATCTGGAAGCCCGACGTCTGCCTCAAAGCACGGCAGAAGAGAAGGCAAAACGAGAGGAAGCGATCCAGCGTGGATTGAAAGAAGCCGTGATGGTGCCTTTGAATACCGCTCGTCTGAGCATGGAAGCGTTGAAAATTGCGCGACGGGTGGTGGAAATCGGTAACCGCCATTCAGTAACCGACGCCGGAGTGGGAGCGCAAATGGCCTTCAGCGGGGTGCGGGGAGGAATATTTAATGTCTTAATCAATCTGCCGCAGATCAGCGATCAAAATTTTTGCCAGGAGATGAAAACTTCCTGTACCCGTCTGGAAAACGAAGCAGAATCTATCTTGAACGAAACTTTATCCAGAGTACGAGAAACTATCAATAGTTTAAAATAAATTGGTCTGGCCGCTCTCCGCTTCAGTCGCTAATTGATACTGCCAATGTGAATATTTTTTAGATCGGTAGAGATCTTAAAAGTTGTTTTTGATAATTGTTCTTCAATAGCCGCTTTTAATTCTTCTGGTGTTATTGGTCCTCCCACCGTGATCACGCTTCGTTCCGGGTGAAAATATTTTTTAGATACTTCTAAAATATCCTGTCGAGTGATTTGAATTAATCGGTCGGGATAGGTATCAAAATCACTGAGAGGTTTGTTATTTTTGACTATGTCGATAAGCAATTTTAAAATGGAAATTGGATCTTCCACCACCATGGGCTGGATTCCCAGAAAATAACGTTTGGCGTCGTTCAGTTCATTTTCGGTGACCAATTCTCTCTGCATCCGTTCGATTTCATAAATAGCAGAAATAAGTAAACGGGCGGCATTTTCCGGGGCAGTCTTGGATTCTAAGAACCACCATCCCCCATGCAATCGCCCTTTCAGCTGAGTACTTATGCCATAAGTAAGTCCCTGCTTCTCGCGAATATTATATCCCAAGCGGGAAGTTAAAGAGCTTCCACCCAGAATATAATTGGCTATTTCTAATTTTTCGTAATCGGGATGATGGATGGAAGGGGCTTCATGCGCAATGCGAACTTCCAGTTGTTTATCCTCATAATTCGTATACACCATTAGTTCCAGATCAGTGATTGGTTTTTGCTCGGGAAAAGAGGCAGGAGAATAAGCGGTTTCATTTTCCCATTTTCCTAAAAAACGGTTAAGAATGTTCTCAAGTTCAGTTTGCTCAATATCCCCTAAAACTATTAATGTGGATAATGACGGTTGATAATGTTTTTGATAAAATTTTTTCAAATCTTCCTGAGTAATACTGTTCAAAGCATCTACTGTCAAGGGTTGAAAATAGGGATGATCTTTGAAAATTTTCTCTACCAGATAGCGGCTGGTATTCCAGCCAGTTTTCTTATTCGCTTCCTTTAATACAGCGATTCGCTGCTTGCGCATGAGTTCCAGTTCATCTTCGGGAAACAGGGGATTCTGTAATAGATCACTGCCGATATCCATAATGGCTTCAAAATTTTCTTTGATGGTTCCCCAACTGAAAATCACATTTTCCTCATTCCCACTAAAACTGACGTTAGTTGAGAGCATGGCCAGGGTATCGATGAGGGCGGAATATGGATATTTTTTGCTTCCCTTGCTGAGCAAACTACTTGTGAATTGTTCTATTCCATTCTTGTCATCGGGAATATCAGCGTTTCCGATCTGAATAACCCCTGCCAATTCCACAATAGGAAAGGTATGATCCTCGTAAAATATAACCCGGATTCCATTCTGTAATTTAAACTCCGTTACAAAAGGAGCGATTGGACGAGGACGTATAAAATTTTTTGGATTGAATTCCTCCAGAAATTCAGCGGTGGAATCAGTTTTTATTTCATGTTCGAAAGGTGAATTTTCGTTTAAAGTTTTACTTATTGTCAAAACCGGCTCATGAATACTATCACCGGGCGATAAAATTCCTTCGACGTAAAAATTGAAATCCAGATACTTATTCATCACTTCCAGAATGTCTTGTGAGGTCACTCTATTGATTGCTTCCCTCAATGTGTAATAATAATTATAATCTCCTGCTTTTAATTCATAGTTGCCCAGGCGAGAAGCAACTTCTGATACTTTCATATTGTCATAAGCCTCTGAGACTTTGTAACTGTTTTTAATCTTGCGCAATTCGCGTTCGCTTACTGGCTGTTTTTTCATCAATTCAATTTCCCTTCGAAAAATTTCCTTCACTGTATCCAGACGGCTCTCTGGATAAAGTTCAGCCATGAACACAATAGGACTCATATCTAGATTGCGGCTAACTGATAACTTTGCTGTTCGACATAATTTAGATTTAACCAGTTTTTGGTAAAGACGAGAGGTCGGACCGCGACTGAGAATATTAGCAGCAATAGCGAGGGCCGGATAATCCTGGTTGGCAAAATTTACCCCCGGGAAATAAGCCACATAGGTAGTGTTAATTACCGAAGGAGATGATTTGCTGATAACTTTATGGGTACGAATAGGTGGTTCCTGAATATTTAAGGCCGGCACCTCAGGTCCACGCGGGATTTTACCGAAATACTTTTTTACTTTAGCTAGCATTTCCCCGGAATGAAAATCCCCTACCAAAACCAACGTCGCATTATTGGGAGTATAATACGTTTTGTAATACTTGTAAGCATCTTCCCGGCTAATTGTGTTGAGATCATTCATCCAGCCGATAATCGGCCACTGATAAGGGTGAGAGAGATAGAAGGTGGCCTGCAATTCTTCATTAAAAATATTCTGTGGTATATTTTCGACTCGTAACCTTCTTTCTTCTTTAATAACCTGTATTTCCCGATCGAATTCGAGTGGATCAAAAACGGAGTTCATCATTCGATCAGATTCTATATCCAGGGCAATGTCAATCTTATTGCGGGGCAGTTGTTCGAAATAAACCGTCATATCATTGCTGGTATAGGCATTAAAAACTCCAGAATGACGTTTGATTAACTTCGATATTTTCCCGCTGGGATATTTTTTCGTTCCCTTAAACATCATGTGCTCAACCACGTGTGAGATACCGGTTTTACCGACCTGTTCATTTCTCGATCCCACCCGGTAAAAAAGTTGTTGAATGATAATGGGTGATTTATGCATTTCGACCAGAATCACTTCTAAACCATTTTCTAAATAATATTTCTGTGGATTGATAGATTCCTGAGAAAAGAGTGTGGTTATCCAAATGAATCCTGAAATCATACTCGCTAAAAAGATGTGCTTGCTATGAGAGGTCATTACGAAATTCTCCTTCATTATTTATATCGTTAAACACTTTGTCGTTAATAATCTTGCGGGAAAAGATATGATAATTTTTCGCCAGTATCTGTTTTTTTTGAAGTGAATTTTTTTAAAGGTTAAAAAGTATCAGATTTCAAGAATAATTCTTATTAAAAATGATTGCTTTTCTAAAAGAAGAAATAAAAAATAAATTTCTTTATTTCAGAAAGTATTAAAAAACCCCGTCAGCTCAATTACTGACGGGGTTGTGGATGATGGTATCCGACTTCTGTTATTTCATAAGAATCATCTTTTTCATACTGGAGTGATCCTCTGCCTGAACCTTATAAATATAAATTCCACTGGGAGAGGGCAAACCATAGTCATTTCGGCCATCCCAGGTGAAGGAATGCGTACCTGCGTTCATAGTGCCGCTGTACAATGTTCGTACCACCTGACCCAACGTGTTATAGATGATAACAGTGATTGAAGTGGTTTGGGGCAGGTCCACTGCAAAAGTAGTTGCCGGGTTAAAGGGATTGGGATAATTCTGGTGTACCCGGAAGGTTGAAGGTATTTTGTTCTGATGTGAATTTCCTTTTACTTCCAGGTAAGGATTATCTTTATTAGCTCCGGGTGAATACAAAATACCACTGGTCGCTTCACTGTGTAAATCCCATAGACCGGTAATATCGGGATTACGAGTTACCGATTGGGCAATATCGCCCTGAATGACTTTATTTCCTACTGTATTGGGCGGTTCTGTTTTGATAGCCCCACTGGAAAGTGGAGTAGCGGTACCCCAATAGATTTCAGCGATGGTTTCCAGTGCTGAATTCACGATGACCACATTGTCACCCGCCCCCTGGAGATTGGTGGAGGTTGGATCAGCAAATCCGGAATCGGCTTGACCCGGTTTAGCAGCGAACAACTTTAAATCTGGCGGAAAATTTCCACCGAATCCGCCGGGTCCAACTCCTCCAAAAACCACGGTGATTTCATTGGGATTAAGCACGACTCCAGCCGGGAAAGTAAATATGACATGGCCACCACGCCGTTTGATCTGATAACCACCGATCTCCAGAGATGTGGATCCAGTATTTACGAGTTCAATAAACTCATCGGCTCTGGGACTGATGAAACCGTCACCATTGGCATCTCCTTCATAGATGGTTGGAGTGGAGGGATTATCCTGAGGAACATCCCACATCACTTCATTAATAATTAAGGGAGATGGGACGGTTTGTGAAATATTGCTTAGAATATATCCATTCTGTCCTGCGATGAATCCAGTGTTTTCATCGATCCAGACCATCGCCTGTAGAGTCCAATCCATCATATTTGTGGGAAGAATCTGTTGTTCCCAGGTCGTTCCACCATCGGTGGTTTTGTACAGAGTACCATCTTCACCGCAAATATATCCGGTGGTACTATTCACAAATTCAATCCGATATAAGTCGGGTTCGTCAGTGGGTAGGTTTGCATTTACCGGTTTCGCCTGTTGGACCCAGCTACTTCCACCGTCCGTGGTTTTAAACAGATAGCCACTGGAAGCGCAGATGAAACCGGTGGTGCTGTTGATAAAATAGATACAGCGCATGGTTTGAGTGCCGAAATCAATCACTTCCGTCCAGGTGGTTCCGCCATCAACCGTTCTTAAAATTTTTCCACTGGATGCCGAGATAATCCCGATGTTAGCATCGATGAAATAACAATCATAGCCAACAGCTGAATTTGGTAATACTCCTTCCGTCCAGGTTTCACCGCCATCGGTGGTTCGTTGAATAATACTTGAACTTCCGCCGGTGAATCCATTCAGAGCATCCTTGAAAAAGATGAAATTATAGGTCTTATTGGAAGCGAATCCATAATTGGTTTGCTTTAGAGCCCAGGTTTGACCGCCATCCGTGGTTTTGCCGATGGTACCATCCTGACCACAGTAAAAGCCAATATTATCATCCAGAAAGAAAATATCATTAATAGCTCCATACTGTCCGGGAACCGGTGCTAATGGATAGGACCAACTTTGACCATTATCAGTAGAAACCGTCAATTCGCCCCCGCTAATTGAGCCGAGGAATATTTTATTAGAGGTTGCAACCATATCCCACCATGACAAATTTGGCCAGGGGATAAGAGGAGTGAAGGTTTGCCCGCCATCGGTGCTCTCCCATAGTTCACCATATGTACAAAAAATGTAAAGGTGATTTTCACTAAAGGCTTTGATGTATTCGACGACGTTTTTGGTGCGAATGAGTAAAGTATCCCAACTGGCGCCGCCATTGCTGCTGTGATATAATTTGCCATTGCTATCTCCACACCAGACATGATCTCCAAATGCACCTATGCTGTAAAATATCTTTAATGTCGCACCAAAGATATTTGCAACATTCGTCCAGCTAACACCATAATCGGTGCTCTTAAAAACTGTTCCGTGATAGCCAGCAATGTAGGCCGTTCCATTAGGAAGACCCACACAATCATATTGGCGCAAACTGATACCGGGACCTGGGAAGGGTGCATTGATGGTATTCCAGGTGGTTCCACCATCGGTGGTTGAGAAAATGTAACCGTCATTTGAATTGCTCATCGCAAAGGCTGTGTTTTCATTGAAAGCATGAATTCGGTGAAGA
>CAYMXZ010000063.1:0-16296 GCA_964394475.1 uncultured Caldithrix sp.
TGGATAGAGCAGTGGCCTCCGGAGCCATGTGCGCAGGTTCGATTCCTGCCGGGGGTACAGAAAAGTAGAAAGGACATTTTTTTCAATTGACTGAAAAAGAATAGTTTATTAAATTTTTCGCCACAAATTTGAATAGGAAAGGACATAATGGCTACACACAAATCTGCTGAGAAACGAATTAAAACCAGCGAAAGGAATCGCAGAAAAAATCGCTCTCAATTATCATCAATGAAAACATACATTAAGAAGGTGTTGAGTGCTACGTCAAAAGAAGAGGGTTTGGAACGATACAACCAGGCTGCCTCATTGCTGGATAAGATGGTCAGCAAAGGAATTATTCACCGGAATACGGCAGCCAATAAAAAATCGAGATTGATGAAGCATGTAAATGCTTTGACATAGACGATTTCCCTCCTCAACCCGAAAGAAGCTTCACGCTAACCTTCATCCTACCTGAGCGTGAAGCTTCTTTTTTTGGGGTTCCTTTACCGTCCGGATGTAAACATTTCATCCTGCGCAATTCGCTGCGCCACTTCCTGAAAAGCTTTCGCTGAAGCACTGTCAGGATGACTGGCCACCACCGGCACGCCGGCATCTCCGGATTCGGTAACAATGGGTTCAATGGGAATTTGCCCTAACAGCGGAACATGTAATTCTCCAGCGGAGCGACGTCCTCCTTCACTGCCAAAGATAAATGATTTTTTTCCACAATGAGGGCAAATGAAATAACTCATATTTTCTACTATACCCAATACTTTGGTATTTACTTTCTGAAACATCTTCAATCCGCGCCGGGCATCCACTAAGGCAACTTCCTGAGGAGTGGTGACAATGACCGCTCCGGTGAGAGGTGTTTTCTGGACCAGCGTTAATTGCGCATCACCCGTTCCGGGGGGCAAATCAATCACTAAAACATCTAACTCTCCCCATGCCACATCTCTTAAAAATTGTTCTACGGCCTTCATCACCAAAGGCCCTCGCCAGATAAGCGGGGCATCACTGTCCACCAGAAAACCCATTGACATCATTTTTATACCGAATTTTTCTAAAG
Organism: uncultured Caldithrix sp.; assembly: GCA_964394475.1. Classification (GTDB taxonomy): domain Bacteria; phylum Calditrichota; class Calditrichia; order RBG-13-44-9; family RBG-13-44-9; genus RQOF01. Next base: position 1,052 of record CAYMXZ010000063.1, read on the forward strand.
GCAAAATTTTTTGCTCTTCATTCACCATCGGGCGATCCGCCACACCCATCATGATATGAATGCTGGGTCCATAAATATCACTGTCCATCAATCCCACACGTAAACCTAATTGAGACAAAGCAATAGCCAGATTGGTGCTCACCGTAGATTTTCCCACTCCACCTTTACCAGAAGCTACTGCAATAATATTTTTAACGCCAGAGATGGGAGTCCGATCTGCCCATGGATCTCCACCCGGTTTGGATGTGGATTCTGTTTTATCAGAAGAAGTCGTCTCCATAATATTAAACTGAACTCCTTTAAAATTTTCATGAATGTGCTCTTCAATAGCCGAACGAATTTTTTCTTTTATATCCACATTGGGAGAAGAGAATTTGAGAAAGATCTGAATTTGATTTTCATTGACTTCAATTCTGCTAACCACTCCAAACGATACGATATCCCTGGAAAATCCAGGATACTTTATTTTCTTTAGAACATCTTCAACTCTCTGTGCAGTCAATTCTATCATATGGTGCTCCTATTCTCATTTAGGTATCAAATAATAAACTTTGTCAAATTCCACCCGAATTTCAAACAGAAAGATTTTTTCCGGGTGAACCTCTAAACGCTATTGGTCATTTTTTGTTCAAAAAAATTAAATTTTACTTTTTCAGTGGCATATACTTTGTCAAAAAAAGTTTGATGCCCTGGCGATAGTGGAAAATGAGCACACCGATTACGGATCCCGAAGAATCCGCGATGAAATCACCAATACTGCTGAAACGTCCCGGAACATAGCTCTGATGAATTTCGTCACTCAGTCCATAAATAGCAGAAAAAAGGATAGCAAACACCAGGTAATATTTGTGGAAATTATCAGAAAATTGTAAAGAAAAAAATGAGCGAGCGACTAAAAAACCAAAGACCGCATAAACCAGAAAATGGTAGAATTTATCCTGCAATTCAAAACCTAAATTGGGCGGCGTCAGTTTGGGGATGGATGAGAGAACAAAAATAACGATCGCCAGGATTATAACCGGTACATGAAAGCGGAAAAAGGGACGTTTTAAAAAATTCAGATACGGTATCAATAGAAACTCCGCAGGTCAATTCGGATCGTCCAGCGAAACTGAAAATTGCTTCGACTGATCTCTTCATTTACCCAAAAAGGAAAATCAACATGAAGTTGTTCCAGATCAAAATAATTAAAGAGAAATGGTAAACGGCTGAAAGTTAACGAGATCCCGGCTTCCCCATAATATCGGGAGAAATTTCCCCAACGAGGAGCGACAGTGGACCAACTACTGTAAGCGGAAATTAGAATATCTGACAAATAAGGAATATAGCGATATGTCAAATGAATTGGATTTCCCAGTGTAATGGAAAGGTAACCGTTCAGGAGGGAGGCGAAGGGTTGATAATCATACGAAAGGGAACTCAAATTACCTCCTCCTGGCTGAAAGATATGTCCTTTCTGCCACCATTTCAACGGAATAATACCCGTCGACCGCAGGTACGGATTTTGATAAAAGCTGTATAAATCTGCCCCTCCTAAACGAAATGACTTTTGTAGTGGCACACCCCCAGTCTGATGCCCGGAGAAAAAATTAAAAGTTGCTTTTTGATGAAACAGAATCGGAAATCTTACTTTACCGCTCGCATCCCATTGATGATAAAGGTAATCACTCCCCGGGAAAGAAGCCTCACCATGAAGTCTTACCTGCCAACCGGAAGGGAGATACCCCTGTTCCCACCATCCTCGTTCATATGCCATTTCGAAATAGCTCAGGTTTCCTGACGACAGGGGATAAGGTGCATAATCGGCATCATACACATGGCGCCATTGATATCCTGCTATAAAATTTTTAATCGGACCTTTTTTCTCCAATTTGTGCTGGATCCAAACAGCAACTCCTCTTTGCCCTGATCCATTATAAAGATTCGTCTTCAGGTGAATCTCAGGATAGACAGAATAGAGTGGATGTTCGAACCAGAAATTAACATCCGGTCTGATGGACACTAATCCCAGAAATACATGTAAACGGTGTTGAAAATCTGGCGGTATAAAATTTCCCCGCGTCCTGATTCCAACTTGCAGGCCATCCAATTCGTTATAAAAAACAAATGGCAGGAGAGTCATGGTATAGCCATCGATATGCGGCCGGTAATATTGTCTTTTCAACCAGTAGATATAGAATTTAGGAAAGCGGCTACCATCATTGAAAGGGTTTATATCCAACAATTGTCTGGTCGGATTAATCTCAACTTTTTTTATCTGTTCTGGTAAGCGCAGACGAACGATTTTTTCCTTCTCATAAAATACCCAGGGTGTAATCACGTAATTATTTGTGGGTTGAAAGTTCGTTCCGTCATCTACCGGAATACGAAAATCCTGATAAGTACCATTTTTAAAGTAGACACGAAAATCGAGCGGCATCACGATTGGTTGTTTTCGTTGAAAATGGATTTGTGCCACATAAAAAGTCGTATCGTTAGAGCGCCACCAACCTGAAACATGTTTAACGGCATAGTCACAGGTCCAGGTCGTATTTAACCACTCTTCAAAAAACCAATCCAATTTCTGCTGGTAGACAGTTTCAAAGGCTGAGAATAAATCCTGTGGATCAGGATGACGAAATTTCCAGGTATCATAATAGTAAGATATTCCTTTCCAGAATAAGGAATCACCACCCAGCAACCGCAACTGTTCGATGACCAAACTCATTTTCTGATAATAAGGAGTGAAGGGATCTCCCTGAAACCAGTCGAAATGCCGATTGATTGGTTCTTGCCTCATTCGACGCACATAGCGGAGATACACATCTAAATCCGAATACTCAAGAGTTTCCCAATATCCAAACCATTTTCCCCAGAAACCTGTGGGGGACTCCACATATATCTTTTTCTCTGCAAAGACATGCTTCATCGCTTCTCGTTCAAAAAAGGTAGCAAAACCCTCATCCATCCATCCAAAACGGGTTTGATTATTTGCCAGAATACCATAGAACCATTGATGAGAAATTTCATGGATAATGGTAGCCGATAAATCCAACGAATCATCGATAAAATCATTGATAATCACCAGGTTGGGATATTCAATTCCTCCCGCTGTTACATAACCATCGACCACCGTTAAATTTGGATAGGGGTAAGGGCCAATACGTTCCTCCATGAATTGAAAAGCCTTTCCAGTTTTTTCGATTTGCGCTTCCCATTCTTTGAGCCGATAGGACTGAATGAAAAACCATATCGTCGTACTGTCTACGACTGTTTTTCGCAGTACAAATTCAGGGTCAGCCGACCAGGCGAAATCATGAACGCAGGGAGCAACAAATTGATAAGTCACCAGAGAATCTTCATTTTTATAATAAGTCTTTTTTCTTTCCGAATATTCCAGAGAATCGGGCAGAATGTCGGGATTTATTAAGATACCTGTGGCACCCACCAGATAGCCGGCCGGTACTGTTATATCTACACGAAAATCCGCCCACTCCTGAAAGAACTCTCCTTCAATATGTTGAGAAGTTTGCCACCCGTCTTTATTATAAACGACCGGTATTGGATACCAATTGCCCACATCATAATGATTTCCGTAAAAACCAAATCTTTCGGATGCGGATGGGAGGACGGCGTTAAAACGGATGAAGAGTTTTGTAGAATCGTGAGGAGCGATGGGATGAAGTAAATGAAGTTTTAACAGTGTACCAGAAACCTGGAAATCCAGTTCGTTGTTATTTTCATCTCTGATAAAAATGATTTCTTGATAACCCGCTGAGGAAGAAAGTTTGAGATTGGTGTTTTTATAGCGGTTAAGATACAAATGGAAGTAGAGATATCTCAGCGTGTCAGGAGAATTATTCTGATACGTGATACGCTCCTGGCATTCCAGGCGATTCAAGGCGGTTTGCAATTCCACTTGAATATAATACTTAAGCTGTTGCTGAAAATATGAATCCATGCTCCGGGCAAAAATTGGAACGCATACCAGAAAAAGGATGGTACAGGCAGAAAATTTTATCCGCCGTTTAAGCTGATGCAAAAGTTGTATATGAGATAAAAACATGCGGAGGATATCCTGAAAAGATAAGTGAGCAGTTGATCGATAGAATTTACCTATTCCCCTTTGGGTCGTTCTGTTCTTTTTGGTCTGGAGTCCAAGGATTCAGCATGCTGTATAATTTCTTTTCCATATTTATCCTGAATCTGATCCATTACTTTTTCTATTTTCTTTTTTTTCTGTTCATCCAGATCCCAGATGGTTAACTGAGAACCGGCTTCAGTTTTTAGGTTGGAGACACCCACTCCCAGTAAGCGCACATATTTTTTTAAAGGTAAAAATTGCGAGAATAATTGATAAGCTGCCTCATAAATCTCCTGGGTAAGATTAGTTGTACGAGGCAGGGTATGACTTCGGGTGTGAGTGGTAAAATCCGAAAAGCGAATTTTTACATGCACTGTTCGGCCCTGAAGCTGTGATCGACGAAGCCTTCCTCCAACCTTTTCAGCCAGCACAAAAATGATCCGGCGAAGATAGTCCGCATCATTTAAATCATTTTCAAATGTAATTTCTTTGCTCACCGATTTTACAGATTCCTCAGGAAGCACCGATCGTTCGTCCAATCCACGGGCCATCCGAAAAATATGCTCACCCCATTTGCCAAATTTATCCTCCAGCACTTTCTGCGGATACTGGCGTAATTGGGCCACCGTCTTGATCCCCAGTTTTAAAAGTTCCTGAGAGGTTTGTTTTCCAATACCCCACAGTTTGGTAACCGGTAAAGGATCTAAAAATTCCTGAACTTTATCGGGGTAAACCACCATTAACCCGTCTGGTTTTAAAAAATCGGAGGCAATTTTAGCGACACTCTTGCTGGGAGCAATACCCACCGAGGCTGTCAGTGAAGTCTTCTTTTTTATTTCAGATTTAATTTTTTGCCCGATTTCTTCTACGCTTTTATAGAGATGAGCACTGCCGGTCATATCTAAAAAAGCTTCATCAATGCTTAATGCTTCGACCAGAGGTGAAAAAGTTTCGAGCACGGAAAAGACCTGTTGAGAATAATCGGAATAGATATCCCCATGGGGCAGAACATAAATTCCATGCGGACATAACTGATAAGCTTTGGAAATGGGCATGGCGGAATGCACTCCGTATTTTCGCGCTTCATAGGAAGCGGTTGACACAACTCCCCTGCCTTTTCCACCGCGAGGATCGGCCCCCACAATGACTGGTTTACCCCTCCATTCAGGATGCAGCAGCTGTTCCACCGCTGCGAAAAAAGCATCCATATCCACATGAACAATGATTCGAGGCCAGGAGGTTTGCATCAGCGAATTCCAAATATGGCTATTAAAAATGCAGAAATAATCAAAGCCCAATAAATATTCTGTCGCTTTCTTTCTTTTTCTTTCAAGGCGCTGTCGGTCTGTCCCAGTGAAATATCGCGATAATCTCCTACCAATAATTCAAAAGTACCGCTCAAATTAAAATGATTTTTAAGTGCCAAACTAACCATTCCCTCCATGTCAAAATCCAACTTCATGACACCAGACTGTATTTCTTTTTTGCGAGAGCTGCTAAAGATTATTTCTCCATTAATATTTTTACTCCAGGTTTGATGAGATTGCAATAACCCGTTTCGCGAAAGAAATATCAGCGAGCTATCTCCTTTCCAGGAAATCGTATCTTTCAATGTCTCTCCCAATATGATCAGGAGATCATAAAAATCAGGAAACTGGATGTCCAGATTTCCAAAAATAATCCTCAGAACATTATTTTCACCTCTATTAAATTGGGGTGAGACCAAAACCATGGAAGTGTAATCCGACTGAACAAAAGCAGTCGTATCATAAGCCAGAGTAACCCGGCGATAAATTAAAGCCTGGCGAATGGGATAGTTTATTTTCTTCTGATTGTCAGTCTGAACGCTCATCTCACCAATAGAAGGTATATCAGCTAATGATTCTGCGACATCCAGGACAAGGAGTACCCATACCAAAAAAACTATACGAAATGATTTTTTCATACCCTGTTTTTCTTTATGGTGTTAAAGATGTTATTATTTTGGTTTAATTAATTTAAGGTTTTTTATTCGGTTTTCAACTTCTGGATCATTATGATAGATGTTCCGGAGATAATTTTCATAATATTGGTGAGCTTCCATATCATTTCCTTTTTCGTCCGCGATAATACCGAGATATTTATAACACTCCCAACACTGTTTATTACCGGCGATCGCTTTCTGCAACAACTCTTCAGCCTTCAAAGTATCTCCCTGTGAGAGTAAAAATTTGCTGTTTTCTAACAGAACCAGGATATTCTTATCATCCTGTAGCAAAGCATATTGAAACTGACTGGCGGCAGCATCGACCTTTTTTAACTGCAGAAAATATTGCGCACGATAGATATAGATTTCCGGATCCTGCGGATTCATTTGTAAAGCCTTATTCAACGCCGAGATACCTTTTTCGAGTAAGCCCATGCGCAGACAGGATATTCCCAGATATTTTTGAGCGATGTAATTTTCCTGCACAGTTACCACATATTTATCCAACCAATCAACCGCCAGTTTATAATTCCCCTGCACAAAGTAGGCCATACCCTGAAGACGCCACTTCTCAATAGAACTCCCCCCTCGTTTTTCATAATAACTTAATCGCTCTAAGGCTTTCAACGGTTTTCCATCCAGGATATATGATTCTGCCAATTGGAGTTCAAATTCCAGAGAATCGGGAAGATAAGAGATAAGGGAGGTAAGCATCTGCGACGCTTTTTCGTACTGACCCACTTCTATATAAAGATGAGCTAACTTCTTCCAGGTGTCTGGATAATGGGATTTATACCGGAGGGCCCTTTCGTAAGAAATCACTGCCGAAATATTGTTGCCCAGCAATTCATACACCTGACCCTGAGCATAATAAAATTGAGCAAATTCAGATTTCATAGCGATGGCGGTGTCCAGCAAAGCCAGAGCTTTTTCATATTGTTGATTTTCAATGCAATCTAAGGCTTTTTTATAGAAAAGAAAAGCCGGCGGCTCACGGTCGGCAGCCGATGGCGGAGGCGGAACCGGACTACAGCGGATCATGAAAATGATGAAAAAAAGTCCAGAAATAAATTTAACTATTTTTTTCATTGTGAAGAGCATGCCGAATAATTAAAAATTTAAATATTTTCCAAAAAAAATGACCTAACCAAACACCCAGACTCAATGCAACTAAACTCAGAAAAAAATACTGATTCACCCGAAATGATTGAAAAAGATAATATATGATTAAAATCAACAAGATGATATATGCGAATATTTTCCATATTTTACTTTTCCATTCCGAATGAATAAAAGTTAGGATAAATCCAGTGGGTAAAAAAGTAAAAACTTCCTTATTAAAGTGCATGAATAGCTGTAATCGCCAATATCTTACATGGTATATTGCAGTGGAAGATGCAGGCATCTGTAACTCCATCAACCAGGTCAAAGACTGAAAATAAGCAATCCCATAGATCAGATAGATTGCCAGCAGATAATTAAAATAATTGTTATATTTTTTTAGGTATTCAGGATTCATGTTATGGGACAACTGGAGATTGGTATTTAACAAACCGTATTTTTGAATGATAAAGAAACCCATCCCATTGAGTAAACCAATCCAGGCGGCAAGAATATCATAATAAGAATGACCACGAATAGGAAGAATAAACTGGTAGAATTCCAGAAAGACCGGGAAAACAAATACGGCCAGTAAAATATAAAAATTCTGTCGGTTTAAGACGGCATTCCACCAATAGCGATGTAAACCACTTAATAAGAAATAAAACATTGTTCCATACATCAACATACTGCTTAACCCCGAAAGCAGAAAGAGCGAGAAACGAAAGGAAGAAGATTGAAACTGGCGAAAGCTTTCTAAAACTGATGAGATACTGATCTCATAGGTAAATGGTAAGGAATAGCTCAGAAAAATAAAAATAGCCAGTATAGCGGCAATTGACATCTCAGGTTTTCCAAAGAATACCTCCATTAAGATCATTTTTATTCTTTGGTGGAACTTTAAATAAATCAATAATATCAAAGCAGCTCCAATCAGTGTTCCACCCGAGTTTGTTATAATATCTGATAGAGAGGTGTGGCGATCCATCGTGAATAATTGCAAGAATTCCACGGTGGCGCTGATCCCACATCCCACTCCTGAAATCGTAAGCCATTCCTTTGGAGTATAACATCGATAATAGGATAATATTTTTTTCAGACCGAACAGAATTCCTAAAGGCACAAAAAAAATGATATTGGCCACAATATCCGATCGTTCAATAACTCGGTTCCTGCCGACAAATGGTATCCAATCTATGCGCGAGAGCCGATGTGAAAGCAGCGGCCAATTGAAAACGAAATTAAATGGGACAACTGTGGTATAAATGATAAACAGAATGTAAGAGACAATCAGCACATTCAGCCATTCTTTTCGAAACCAATAATAATATTTTTCCATAGACAGCTGAAAAACTATTTTGAATTGGCTTTTATAAATATCATCTTACCGAAAGTTTAGTTTTTACCGGTAACTAAAATTGCATATATCTTTTGCAGGGTATCCCGGGTTTGAGCAAGCGATGGAGATCCTGGATAGTGCTGGGCCAGCTCCATATCTTTGACTAAATCAAGTTTATCCTGAGACACCGTATGAAACCATCCCATAGTTTTCAGCCGTTCTGCCAGCAAAAGTTGTTCAGTCTGACCGGGAGTAGGAATTAACAAAGCTTTCTTCCTGAGTTCAATTAACTCCATTATCGTACTATATCCAGAGCGACTGACAATGAGTTTACTGCGATTAAAAAGTTTCTGCAAATCACTCCGATTGAGATGCGAATATATAGTTAATCCGGGTGTTTTTTTATCCACCTCTTCCAGTTCAGGCTTTCCAAGCACCATTACTTTATTTCCGGGAAGCCGGGGCAGTTGGTGTCGCATTTTTTGTTCAAATATAGTCCGCTGTGGTTCAGGACCAGAAACGGATACCAAAATGTCAATATCCAGCGGACTCTCTAAGTAAGAAATACTTGATAGAATGCCACAAAAATAATAGTTAGAATGTTTTTTGAGGCGTGATAATCTACCCGATAACAGACCTTCGCCCCCTTGTGCAAAGTCAGGCACGATAATGGCCTGGTATTTTTTATGAAAATAGCGATTGAACCAGAAACCGACGATCTCGAAGGATTTTAACCAGGAAGGCGCCGCAAAACGCAATTGATGGCTGATAAAAAAAGAGGGCTGGCGGTAAGAATAACATCCATAACGATGATCACTGACAACCATCTGCAGGTGGTGTTCTTCTAAAATTTTCTCTGTTAGGTGGTGCTCAGCCGCCATGATTTTCAATACTCTCGGAAGTTGTGAAAACAGCTGAAAGAAATTTACGCCGCTTTTAGAATAGCGCAGATTATAATCGGGTAGAGTGACAAAAGACGCACCGGGAATTTCCTTTTGCAGAAATATCAGTGAGCGGCCGGAACTGCCAATAACCACTCGCCATCCTTGATTCAGCAAATAGGTAATCAGCGGCAAACTGCGGGTCGCATGCCCCAGACCCATATTTAAAATTGCTATGAAGACACCACCAGGTTGATGATAGTATTTCTGCATGAACTCACTCACCAAAGAAAATCAACACCTTCTGGAATATCAATGACCATCTTTATTGATGATCTCATCAAATGGGTTTTGCTATAGCCAGCAATATGAAGGATGTCGACATTCTTTTAATTCTTACTTTTAAGATCCGTTTTACCTACCAAAATAAAATAATATGTTTGACCGATTGAAAAAATAAATCAAAAATAATTTGAGCTAAATTTAAAAACATCCTTTTCCGAGTGGTTGTTTAAAAAAAAACCGGGGAGTGACCCCGGTTATTCAAAACAGGTGACATACTACTTCCTATGAAGCATATCTGCTATTCGCTGTCTTTCTTCTTGCTTTTTGGTTTTGTTTTGGTTGCTTTTTCTTTCTTGGGTTTCTCGGCTTTAACTTTCTTTTCCGCTTTAGCTTTTGTTTCAGCAACTGCCTTCTTCTTACGGGTCGGTTTGGGTTTTGCTGCTTCTGAAACCGGTTCGGCACTTATCTCAGCTGGAACTTCAGAGGGAGCTGGAGCAACTTCTACAGGAACGACTACCTCCTTTTCTTGTGGTGGCGCGGCCATTTCCGGTACAGGTGGCACTTCTGTTATCGGAGGTATTTCACCAGTGGGCTCAGGAGTGGTCGCTTCGACTCCTTCTTCCTCAGCTGTCGCTTTTTTCGCTTTCTGTTTCTTTACCGGTCGTTCTCTGCCCTTCTCTTCATCCGGAACACCCTCTAAAACCTCCGGGACTCCTTTGACAAGCTCACCTACCGTGGTTGGGGCAAAATTGTGAGCAGCCATATAAGCATCTACTTCAGTTTTCTCTTTACCTTTCAGATATTCTGAAACCGAGAGGACGATCCGTTTATTTTCTTTATCGAACTCAATCACTTTCAGTGGCAGATTATCACCAACCTTGAAGTGATCAGAAGCTCTTTTAATATTTGGTTTGCCCAAATGATTCAAAGGTACAAATGCATCAACACCCAGGGGTAAGGTCACAATGACACCCTTGTCGATCAGTCGGGAAATTTTTCCTTCGGTTTCTACTCCCACGTTGTAAGTCTCCTGGAAAGTATCCCAGGGATTGGTCTCAACCTGTTTGTGTCCCAGAGCAATTCGGCGTTCTTCTTTGTTAATATCCAAAACCACAACTTCGATTTCCTGATTCTTTTTAACAATTTCGCTGGGATGTCTTACCTTTTTGGTCCAGCTTAAATCAGAAATATGAACAAGACCATCCACACCTTCTTCTAATTCCACAAAGGCGCCAAAAGGAGTCAAATTGCGAACGATCCCCTTATGCCGGGATTGCACCGGATATTTCTCCTGAATATTTTCCCAGGGATCCGGAGTGAGCTGTTTCAAACCTAACGATATTTTTCGATCTTCGGGTTCGATATTGAGAACCACCGCTTCAACCTCGTCTCCTTCTTTCATGATCTGAGCCGGATTCTTAATATGTTGAGACCAGCTCATTTCCGAAACATGAATCAATCCTTCAATGCCCTTATCCAGTTCAACAAAGGCGCCATAATCTGCCAGGCTTACTACTCGACCTTTCACTCTGCTGCCGATAGGAAAGCGTTCTTCCACATTTTCCCAGGGATGAGGCTGAAGCTGTTTTAGTCCCAGAGAAATGCGGGATTTATTTTCATCAAAATCTAAAATCATTACATCCAATTCTTGATCCAACTTTACGACTTCCGAGGGATGATTCACCCGGCCCCAGGACAGATCAGTTATATGCAGCAGACCATCTACTCCGCCCAGATCGATAAAGACTCCAAAATCGGTGATATTCTTCACCAGTCCCCGACGCACCTGACCTTTTTGCAAGGTTTCGAGAATCTGTCCCCGTTTGCTTTCCAGAGTTTTCTCAATAATCACTCGCCGTGAGACAACTATATTCTTACGGAGTTCATTGACCTTCACGATTTTTAGATCCAACTCCTGCCCGACAAAGGCATCAAAATCTCGAATCGGTTTTACATCTACCTGCGAACCGGGCAGAAAGGCATCCACTCCACCTAAATCTACCACAAAGCCGCCTTTTATCCGACGCATGATTCTTCCTTTAATCGTCTCATCATTCTGGTGTTTTTTAATCAGGTTCTCCCAGGTTCTCAAAAAATAGACTTTGCGGCGGGAAAGCAATACCTGACCTTCCATATCCTCCGGATTCTCCAAAAAAACCTCCACCGTATCCCCAACTTTCAGATTATCCAGATCAATAAATTCTTCCTTGGGTATAATACCTTCGGATTTAAAGCCCACATCCACAATGACATCCTTGTCCGTGACTGCCACAATGGTTCCATCGATAATATCACCCTCATGAACCCGTTCAAAACTTTGTTCATAAAGCTTCAAAAGCTGGGTGTCCTGAGGGGGCACATCATCCTGTAATAGATCGGGAGCATTTTCCAGGGTAAAAACCTGACCCGGTGTAAAAGCATCCTTGCCTTCTGTTTCTTTTGCGGATTTTTCCACTTTAGCTTGAGATGGTTCCGCGGTTTTCTTTTTTGCTTCTTCAGACATTAAAAAAGTCCTCCTTTTCAACAAAGATTTCCCTCTAGGGGATTAAGCGAACTGCAAATTTAATGGGAAGCCATTATTATTCAAAATAGTTTTTAATTATATTTATCAGGTGTTTGGCTATCAGCGTTCTGATTTTATGAAAAAGCGAGTATACGGCATATAGGCAACCTATTCTGAATTTTCTGATTTGTAACCTATCTAAAATGTACATTGCATCAATTCAACCATTTTATAATATTTTACTGAAATTAATAAGGTAAGCTTAAGGTGAGCATTTTAATGAAAGCAGTTGCTCGTGCCCATTCCAATATTGCCTTAATTAAATATTGGGGTAAACGCGACCCGATTCTCAATCTCCCGGCCGTGGGATCTATTTCAGTTACCCTGGCAAAATTACAGACCGTTTCACAGGTGCAATTTCGGGAAGATTTGACTCGTGATAAGGTAGTGATCAATGGGCGAGAAGCCGGGGCAGCCGAGGCCGAGCGAGTAAGCAAATTCTTAGATTTAGTTCGGGTGAAAGCGGGGTTGAGATTTTTTGCTGAGGTCTCGAGTCGTAATAATTTCCCAACCGGTGCCGGCTTAGCCTCTTCGGCTTCTGCCTTTGCCAGTCTGGCCCTGGCCAGCAGCCAGGCTGCCGGTCTCAAATTAAATGGCTCTCAATTATCCATCCTGGCCCGACAGGGATCTGGTTCAGCCGCCCGCTCCATCTACGGTGGTTTTATCGAAATGAGAGTCGGTCGTAAAAAAGATGGATCCGATTGTTACGCCGTTCAATTACAAGATGAAAACTATTGGGATCTGCAGGTGCTAATTGCCATAACCTCCGAAAAGAAAAAAGATGTTGGATCGACTCCAGGTATGGAACATACCGCCAAAACCTCACCCTACTACAAAGAATGGATTCGCACCAACCGCCACGATTTAAAAGAAATGCGTCAGGCGATTGCTGAAAAGGATTTTACCAAATTAGGGGAATTGAGTGAAGCCAGTTGTTTGAAAATGCATTCGGTGGCTTTGAGTTCGATGCCGGGTATAATTTATTGGAATGCGGCCACCCTGGAATGCATCCAAAATATAAAACAACTCCGCCACCAGGGGTGTGAAGTGTACTTTACCATTGATGCCGGTCCGCAAGTAAAAGCCATCTGTTTATCGCCGGTCACTGAAAAAGTAAAAACCACATTGGAAAATACTCACGGTGTTATGCGAGTGATTTCCAGCGAGCTGGGATCCAGTGCCACGATTTTGGAGAACTCCGATTGAAATATCTGATTCACGCACCGGGTAAACTTATTTTAATTGGGGAATATGCCGTACTGGAAGGTGCACCAGCCCTGGTGATGGCGGTAAATCGCTATGCACGGGTCAGCCTGAATTACTGGCAAAATAAATTCTCTGCTTTGCATTCGCCAACACTGAATATTTTCAATGTCAAATTCACCGTTGATAGTTCAGGGAAAATAAAATTCGCCAAAAAAATACCGACAACTACACAAGATCGATTATCCTTCTTTACTGAGACTGTTCATTATCTCTCCCATCATCATCCGAACCATTATCATTGGCTACCGCTGGAAATTACCATGGATACCAACGATTTTTTTCTGGATGATCAGCAGGTCAAATTAGGACTCGGTTCAAGTGCAGCGGTAACCGTGGCTTTGCTCAGAGGACTCTTAATAAACATGGATGAAAAGTTTCGACCAAAAACTCGCCTTCAATTTTTTCGTTGGGCGCAGCACATCCACTCTCTGGCACAAGGTAAGAAAGGCAGTGGGATTGATCTGGCCAGTAGCATATACGGAGGTGTTATTTCATTTCAGAAAACCAGAAAATTCTTTAAAATTGTTAAAACGAACTATCCACAGAATTTGATTATTTTGCCGATATGGAGTGGAGAATCTGCTTCGACACCGACCATGATAGAAAAAGTGAATCGTTTGAAATCTTTACATCCCGGAAAATACTGGCGAATCATGAACCAGCTTCAGCGCTTGTCCTCGCAGGCGATCAGCGCTTTTAAAAGTAGCGATGTGTCGGCTTTTTTAAAAGAAATTGGCTCTTATTATGAAACATTAAAAAAATTGGATCACGCCAGCGAGGCGGGAATCATCACAACAACGCATAAAGAAATCGCTCACCTGGTAAACAGAAGTGGAGGAATTTATAAAACTTCAGGAGCAGGTGGAGGCGACATCGGAATGGCCTTCACCAATTCAAAGGATATCGCTCAAAAAGTTTCTGAGAATATTTTGCGTTCCGGGTATCAACTTCTTAATTTAAGCCTTTCTAAAAAAGGAATAACAGTGAAGCATATAGCGAAAAATTAAATGGCGGGAGTAAACAAATTGGAAAAATCTCGTATTCCCAAATTTTACCAATATTCCATCATGGATCGTCTGCGGATTCTCTTTGAAAAAAAGATTATCACTCAGGAAGATTATCTCCATCTGCTGAATCAGGAAAACGTGTTGAGCATTGAGGAAGCGGATAAGATGATTGAGAACGTCATCGGTGTTTTTGGGTTACCCATCGGTTTGGGACTGAACATGCTGGTCAATCAGAAAGAATATCTAATTCCCATGGTCGTGGAAGAGCCCTCCATTGTAGCGGCAGTGAGTTCCGCGGCAAAATTAGTGCACCAGGCCGGAGGATTTACCAGCCAGAGCAGTGATCCGCTTCTAATTGGTCAGGTGCAAATAGTAGAGCTTGTGAATCCTGGACGGGCGAAAAATGCCATCCTGCAGAACAAAGAAGAAATTATCAACCTGGCGAATAGCCTGCATCCACGCATGCAGGCTCGAGGTGGAGGGGTAAGAGATATTGAGGTAAGAATACTTCCCCGTCCATCCAGAGAGAAAGATATGATCATCGTTCATTTACTGGTTGATACGCGCGACGCTATGGGTGCCAATATTGTAAATAGTATGTGTGAAGGAGTGGCCTCCCTGCTGGAAAAAATAAGCGGCGGAAAAGTTTTTCTGCGTATCCTGTCGAATCTCACCGATCGATCACTGGTACACACGCATTGCACTATCCCCGTTGATTTGTTAAAAGGCAAAGGTTTTAGTGGCGAGGAAGTTCGGGACGGAATCATCTTAGCC
>CAYMXZ010000064.1:0-15975 GCA_964394475.1 uncultured Caldithrix sp.
TGAATAGTTTATAGTTTATAATTAATTTCTTTAATAGATAACAATTTGTAACCTCGGCATTCTCTGCGTCTCTGCGCGTAATATCTACACCGAGCGAAACCCCATGGACCATCAACCCCCAACTATAAACTATTAACTATAAACTATAAAATATTTATCCTTTTATCCCCACCGAAATATTCATAATATTATTTTTTAGAAAACTATTGACAGTTTTTTTCGAATAAGTAAAAAATTAAGGAGAAAAATGATGAAACACCTGTTGTCTATCTTTTGTATTCTGCTCATCCTCTCCATATGGTTAGGGGCCCAAACCCCGGTTTCTTTCGAGAAATTCTTCGAAAATGCCACCATGCGCATCGATTATTATCATATCGCTGATGCGCAAACGGAATTTATCACCCTCGACAAAATTTATCGCCAGGGAATCTGGGCTGGCAGTAAACGCAACCTAATTGATCAATTCAATCAAGGTCGTTATTACATCAAAATTTATGATTTAGCCTCCGACCAAATGATCTATTCGAAAGGGTTTGACAGCTATTGTGGTGAATACCGAACATCGGGTGAAGCACTGGCCGGACAAAAGCGCACCTACCACGAATCGGCCATCATTCCCTATCCCCGGAACAAAATAAAGTTCACTCTGGAAAACCGTGATCGCCAGAATCAACTGCATCTGCTCTTCTCACAGGAAATTGATCCGAAAAGTCTGGATATTATCACTCATGCCTGGTTGAAAAATGTAAAGGTTTTTGAGGCGATAAAGAACGGAGATCCCACCAGTAAAGTCGATTTGGCCATTATCGGCGAAGGATATACCGCTCAGGAAGAAGCAAAATTTGTAGAGGATTTGCAAAAATTCTCCGCCCTGTTTTTTACTCATGAACCTTATAAATCCTATCAAGACCGGTTCAATATCTACGGGGTACTAAAGTTTTCAGATGAGAGTGGAACGGATGATCCCCGTGCCCAAATTTTCCGCAATACAATCCTGAACAGCACCTTTAATTCTCTCGGTTCCGATCGCTACCTGTTGACCGAAGATAATAAAAGTCTGCGCGATATTGCTGCGCATGTGCCTTACGACGCCTTGTTGATCATGGTAAATCATCCCAAATATGGCGGTGGAGGCATCTATAATTTTTTCCTCACCTTTACCACTGATAATCAATGGTACGAATATATTTTCATCCATGAATTTGGGCATTCTTTCGCCGGTCTGGCAGATGAGTATTATACTTCTTCGACAGCTTATAGTGAATTTTATCCAACGGATATCGAACCACTCGAACCCAATATCACCGCTTTGCTGGATCCAAATAATGTAAAATGGAAACCTCTACTTTCTCTCAAAATCAAAGTTCCGACTCCCTGGGAAAAAGAAGCGTATGATCAAATGGATCTGGAATATCAGAAAACCCGTGAGGAATTAACGGAAAAGATTGCCCGGTTGAAGCGGGAGAAAGCTGCACTAGAAATTATTCAACAGGTAGAAGAAGAATCCGAAAACCTCTCCCGCCAGCACGCACTGAAAATGGACGATTTTCTGAAAAAAAGCAAATACTTTGGCAAGGTGGGAGTATTTGAGGGCGCTGGTTACGCCTCTAAAGGCCTCTACCGCCCCATGATCGATTGCATTATGTTTAGCAAAGGCAACAAACCATTCTGTAAAGTATGTGAAAATGCCATTATTCAGGTAATTAAATTCTATTCAGAATAAAAGCTCTATCAATTCAACCAATCAATTGGGTCATGCGAGAAAAAAAGATTCTCATTTCCTTGCTGATTGTCCTTGGAAGTGTTTACCTGTTGCCTGCCCAGAAAGTTATCGAGGGAATGATCAGAGATCGGGAAAGCGGGCAGGCACTTCCAGCCGCCAATATTCAAATTGAAAGAACGCTCAGAGGCACGATCAGCAATGACCAGGGATCCTATATTCTCAAATTAGAAGAATTACCGGCCAGCATTCTGGTCAGCTACATCGGCTATGCCAGTGAGCGGGTGACGATCACAGCGGAATCTGCTCAGCGTCAAGACTTTTTTCTTACTCCGATCAGCTACCAGTTAGAACCAATTATCGTTACCGATGAAGATCCAGCGGTGCGCATCATGCGGGAAGTCATCCGGCGCAAAAAAGAATGGCGTACCAATCTGCAATCCTATCAGGCGAATGCCTACACCAGAGTAGTTTTAGAGAATGATACCAGCATCACTTCCATTATGGAGAGCATCTCCACAGCTTTTTGGAAAAAGGATAAAGGAACCCGCGAGATCATTAAATCGCGCCGACAGACCTCGAATCTCAGTGCCGATGAAAATTTCGCCAGTGTGGGAATCATCACGAATTTATATGACGACAATATTGAGATCGGCGGCTTCCAACTCATCGGTGTTACTCATCCCGATGCGCTGAAATATTATGAATTTCATCTGGAAGGACAACGCCAACGCGATGATCAGATTGTCTTCGATATCTCCGTGACCCCGCGCAGCAAATTGCAGCCAACTTTTGTGGGTAAAATTTCGGTTCTGGATCAAGCCTTTGCCCTGCTTGAGGTGGACGTAAAACCGGCCGAAATGGTTTTCTTTCCCCCTCCTATTGAAAACTTTGACCTGCAATATCAACAACAATTTAACAACTTCGGCAGAGAGTACTGGTTACCGGTTGATATCCGAGTGAATGGCCGTATTAAAATCGGTTTCCCTGGCTTACATTTTCCTTCGATTATCATCCGTCGAATTTCCCGCCTGAGTGATTATCAGGTAAACCTGCTTCTGCCCGATTCTCTGTTCAAAGGGAAAAAACTTTGGTCGATTGATTCGACCAACCTGCAACAAAATACCGATAGCATTTTTACCAATAATCCGGAGGTTGTCCCCTTTACACCATCCGAAGAAGTTGCTTATACCACTCTGGACAGCACCATGACACTGGAGAAGGCTTATCGCCCTACCGGTCCCTTAGCCCGTTTTATAAAAGTCGAAGTGGAAACGGAAGGAGAAAATCATAAAGGAAAAGAGCGGAATAAGAAGAAAAACATCTTTAAAGACCTCAGTCCCATTCTGCAATTCGATCGCGTGGATGAAGTTACGGTGGGTATAAAAAAATCTTTCGCTTTAACCGCGCTGAAATTTGATATTTTTGGAGGATATAAGAGTGGTCATCAGAACTGGTTTTTTGGTGGAAAATTCACTTTTTTTAGGACTGAAAAATCCCGTTGGCGGGGTCAACTCGGGTATTCAAATAATACTGCCACTCGTTATAGTTCCACCACATACCCTTTATTGTTCAGCAGTATTCATACCCTTCTGGGATATCGCGATTATTACGATTTTTATCAGAATCAAAAATGGGATTTTCATCTTTCTTATGCACTCCCGATCATAAAATCCCGCTTCACCATGGGATTGAATCAGGAGAAGCACGCGAATCTAAAAAAAACGACTGACTTTAATATTCTGAATCGCCATTTCATTCAGAGAGAAAATCCAGCGGTGCCCACCGGTCAATTGCGCTCGCTTGATCTGGAAGTGACAGTTGGTGACGATTTCGTCCCCTGGGGAATTATCGGACAAAATCATTTGACGGTGCGAGCAGAAATTTCTCCGGGTCAATTCTTAAACAGTGATTTTGATTATCAACTCCTGCAGGTAAATCTTGATCTCCGGATACCCACCTTTCTCCGACGGCGTTTATTACCCAATGTTTTTGATGTACAGGTCAGCGCCGGGATTTCCAGTGGAAATTTGCCTCCTCAGCGCTATGGCACTCTGAATGGCGCTTTGCAGATCTTTGCTCCTTTTCCAACTTTTAAAAGTTTGATAGGCAAACCTTATGAAGGTGAGAAATATTTAGGGCTTTTTGGAGAACACAACTTTCGAACCCTGCCTTTTGAATTAATTGGCTGGCAGTGGCCAGTGAAAAATAACATCGGTATCATTCTGCATGGGGCTTTGGGAAGGACCTGGATTGCTGAAGACAATCTAAAAAAATTATCCTACTATCCGGTTTATCTCAACCACTTTCATCAGGAAATTGGTTTTTCACTGAATGGTGTTTTTAACCTCTTTCGGTTAGATTTTACAAGGCGACTGGATAAAAAAGAATTTTATGCCGGCTTTAGTCTGTCAAGAATTTTTTAAGATAGAATTTGAATTTTCTATGATATAAAATGATAGCTGTAAGAAAGAAAAAGGAGAATAAATCCTATGCAGAAATATTTTTTTATCCTGATCGCTTTGTTATGGACAGGCTGTGAGACTCCTGACAAACTGCAGACAAAAGTACAAACTTTTATCGATGACTACAGCCAGAAATACCAGCAGCTGTATTATGCTTCTTCGCTGGCGGAGTGGGAAAGCAATACCCGGATTGTGGAGGGAGATTCCAGTAATGCCATCGCTACCCGTCAGGCGAACGAAGCGCTGGCCAATTTTACAGGCAGTATTCAGAATATTACCACCATTCAGGAGTATTTAAAAAAGCGGGAGAAATTACTCCCTCTTCAGATTAAACAATTGGAAACCATGTTATTTCTAGCGGCCAATTATCCTCAAACTGTTCCTGATATCGTCAAAGCCAGAATAAAAGCAGAGACCGAACAGGTAGAGAAATTGTATGGATTCGATTTTCAGATAAAAGGAAAATCAGTAAGCACCAACAACATTGACAATTTACTTGTTGAAGAAACTAATCTAAATAAGCGATTACAGGCCTGGGAAGCCAGCAAAGAAGTTGGAAAAATTTTGCGTTCTGGATTAATCAATTTACAGAGGCTGCGAAACCAGACCGTAGAAGCTCTGGGCTATGCCGATTATTTCAGTTATCAGGTAGCGGATTATGGAATCAGTACCAGCGACATGATGCAACTCAATCGTCAGATCATCGCTGAAATCTGGCCGCTGTATCGGGAATTGCATACCTTTGCCCGCTATGAATTGGCGAAGAAATATGGTGAAAGAAAGGTACCTGAATTTTTACCTGCTCACTGGTTGCCCAATCGGTGGGGACAGGATTGGAGTGGAATGATCACTGTGAAAGGAATGGATTTGGATGGTATCTTAAAGACCAAAACCAGCGAATGGATTATGCAGCAGGGGGAGCAATTTTATATTAGTCTTGGTTTTCCCCCTTTGCCGGAAAGTTTCTGGCAGAAATCCAGTCTTTATCCCCTGCCGGAAGATGCTGAATATAAAAAGAATAATCATGCTTCTGCCTGGCATCTGGATTTAGACCGGGATATTCGCAGTTTAATGAGCGTGATCCCCAATGCCGATTGGTATGAGACCGTTCATCACGAATTAGGTCATATTTACTATTATATCTCTTATAGCAATCCGAACGTCCCTTTACTGCTGCGTGGTGGTGCCAATCGGGCTTTTCACGAGGCTATCGGATCATTGATGGGGCTGGCGGCCATGCAAAAACCATTTCTGGCTCAGAAGAATTTATTGCCTGCTAACAGCAAAACCGATGAGATGAAAACGCTCTTAAAAGAAGCTTTAAATTACATTGTATTTATGCCCTGGTCATGTGGCGTCATGACGGAATTTGAGTACGAGTTATATAGTCAGCGCCTGCCAGCCGATCAGTATAATCAGAAATGGTGGGAACTGGTGCAAAAATATCAGGGAATAATTCCTCCCCAGCCCAGAGGAGAAGAATTCTGTGATCCCTGCACAAAAACTCACATCAATGATGATCCGGCGCAGTATTATGATTATAGATTATCCTTTGTATTGCTTTTCCAACTCCACGAGTATATTGCAAAAAATATTTTACAGCAGGATCCGCATGCCACGAATTATTATGGTAGTCAAGCAGTGGGAGATTTTTTAAAACAACTATTAGAACCTGGAAAGACAAAAGATTGGCGCGTGCTTTTACGTGACAGCATCGGTCAGGATTTGAGCGCACAGGCCATGCTGAATTATTTCCAGCCACTTTTAGATTATCTGAAAAAAGCAAATAAAGGTCGAAAATATACCTTACCGGAGACGATATAAATTCAGGTCATTATGAGGGAGTAAATTTTACCGCCTCCCTGCTGGATTTCAGGAGGCGTTCAGCAGTTGCTGAATTCGAGTCTTTACATACTGTTCATTACCGGAGCCAATTTTAAAATCAGCCACTCGACCCTGCCTGTCAATCAGGATCAGGGTCGGAATTCCTCGAATATGGTATGTCTCAAATCCTTCTTTCCCCTTGGCAATGGCAATGGGATAAGTCATATGGAAACGTTTCAGGAATTCCCTAGTGAGTCGAATTTCTTCTTTAGGTTCTGTCTTATCGAAGCGTTGAATTTCATCACGGTAACGCCCATAGAGGCGAGTATAGCCCAGCATTACCAATCCTTGATCTTTATATTCCCGATAGATGTCTACCAGGCCCGGTATAATTGCCCGGCAGGGTGGGCACCAGGGAGCCCAAAAATCGATGACGATCACTTTGCCCTTTTGATCTTTCAATGTGAAAGGTTTCGAGTTGAGCCAGGTTTCAGCAAAGAGTTCAGGAGCAGGTTGTCCAATTAAATCCAGCAATTTTAAGGTGGACTGCAGGGAAGTCTCATTTCCTGTTCCCGTCAGCTCAGCGATTCCCTGATTCAGAATTTGCCGGGCTTCTTCGATCTGCCCTTTCATCTTGACCAGCATCGCCAGGTTCTCTATAATGTCACTTTTATACCGTAAATTTTCTTCCGGCCATTTATTAAGTTCCAGCAGTTTTCGGGAAAAATACTCCTGATCTTTAAGGTCGGGTGCCTCAAAAGCAAAATTCATGAGCACTTCCAGATATTGGTCACCGACGGATATTTTATTTTCTAAAGGTCGAAATAATTCCAGCGCTTCTGAAAATTTTTGCGTCTCTTGCAGCAGACGCACTTTATGAAAACGAGCCAGGACGGCATTTGGTGTTTCTGATGCAATCAATCGATCGAAGATCGAAGCGGCCTGCTCATATTGCTCTAAGTCAATGAAGATCTGACCGCGAATGAGGTCAAGATCAGGGGTAGAAAGTTCTGTTTGATATTGCTGAAGCAAAAGCGCCAGATCGGATTTTTTATTGGCCTGTAAAGCACGATACGCGGAATCACTTTCGGCGGATTTTAGCAAATTCTCATATTTGGTCAGCAGCGCCTGATAAGCGCCTCCCATGGCTAACGCTTTTTCATCAACTTGCTTTTTCCCACAGGAAATCAGGAAAAAGATCAAACAACCACTCAGTAAAAATACTCTGAACATGAAGAACCCCTTTTTATATAAAAAATGAATTTAGACCATCTCATTAAAAAGTTTTATTGGTTATGAAAAGGCCATTCTTTTTGTTTTTTTAATTTTTCATCCAGACCAAAAGATGTCAACATCGAAATGATCTCAGCTTCATTCTTTCTTGGAAAGTGGAAATCAGGCCGATTGGCCAATTCATAGATGAGAATACTGACAACCGCAGCGGCTTCTGAGAGGTACTTTTTATTCACTTTATCAAATGAGTCGCGTGTATTGTGATAAGCTGCCAGCATATCCTCATCCAGCCGAGCCTGTAAAGAAAGAGTTGGAATTCCTTTCAACAGAAAGGGCATGTGATCGCTATTCGTCCATGGTCGGCTGATTACCCCGGCTGATAAATCAAATCCGTTTAAGGTGGACACCAGTTCCTTCAACAGCGGTACAAATTCATCGAATCCCATGGCATTAAAGCCTATCGGATAACCAGTCATATCCATATTAAACATGGCCAGAATATCATCACTGGCATGTCGCTGTGCATAGTCTTTGGCACCAAATAAACCCAATTCTTCTCCATTAAACCAGACAAACTCCAGACTATGGTGATTGGTGGGACTAAAGCGGGAAAGAAGGCGGGCAACTTCCAGCAGAATGGCTGTTCCCAATCCATTATCGATACTTCCCTGTGCCAGATCCCATGAATCGTAATGTGCACCAATTACAATTTTATTGGGGGTTCGACCTGGCAATCGCACCATCAGATTTTCGGCCTGCATCGCCCGGCAGCACGATTTCACTTCCAGTTGCATCCGTACGGTTTGATTTTTCTCCAGAAGCCTTTTTAACCAATTCCCTTCTTCATAGGTCAAACTAAAAGCCGGGATGGGAGTGGGATGACCCTGGAAATCACCTGAACCGGCCTGGGTTACAGCACCTGGATCAGCGTTAATAAAAAGGATTGCTTTAGCGTCTCTGCCAGCGGCAATAGCAATAGCTTCCTGCCGCAGGAGAGGGATTTGTTCGGGGGGCTTTTTAGATTCTATTAAAACAATTTTGTCTTTGGTTTCCAGCTGATGATAATTGTCCTCAAAACCATATTCCGCATAAATCACTTCCGCCTGGAAAGCAGGCTGAGTGTTCACATATCCCAGCGCCGTGGCATGTAATCTTTTTTCCATGGGAGTAAGCACTATCACCTGGTCATCCCCTCTCACCCAACCCGGCATGGAAAACGTTTCTGTTTCCAGTGCCAGTCCAATCCGCGATAATTCTTCCCCTAAAATGGTTACTGCTTTTTTATTTCCCGCTGTTCCTACCAGTCGCCCCCCTGCTTCATCACTCAGGCGTTGTAAAAATTCGTAGGAACAGTTGTCTAAAAAAGCGGAGCCAATAATTTGATATTTGATAGAGTTTGATTGAGAGAAAAGAATATGAGTGAATAATAATAAAAAAATGAGAAGATGGATACGTGGTAACAATGTCAACCTCTAATTTAAATTGATGATAATGAAGTAATGAGATTTTTTTAATTAATAATCTATGCACACGCCAGATCACACGTCTAAAATCATGCGAGCGGGATCCTCTAACAGTTCTTTCACCCGTACCAGAAAATTCACCGATTCTTTTCCATCGATGAGGCGGTGATCGTACGACAGCGCCAGGTACATCATCGGACGGATTACGATTTGTCCCTCCAGAGCTACCGGCCGATTCTGGATTTTATGCATACCTAAAATAGCGGTTTGAGGCGCATTAATAATCGGGGTTGATAATAGCGAGCCGAATACACCGCCATTGGTGATGGAAAAGGTTCCGCCGCTCATTTCATCTATGGTTAATTTATTATCGCGGGCTTTGCTGGCCAGGCGTTCTACTTCCATTTCCAGCTGAGGCATGCCCAGCCGATCAGCATTGAAAATTACCGGCACCACCAGACCGCGGGGAGTTGAAACAGCAATGGAGATATCACAATAATCATGAAAGATAATTTCATCGTCTTCAATCATGGCATTCACTTCGGGAAATTCTTTCAGAGCAATACAGCAGGCTTTAATGAAAAATGACATGAATCCCAGTTTGACGCCATACTTCTTCTGAAAAGCCTCTTTAAAGCGTTCGCGGATCTGGATAATAGCGCTCATGTCCAGCTCATTAAAAGTGGTCAACATCGCCGTCTCATTTTTAGCCGCCACCAGTCGACGGGCAATAGTCTTGCGCAAGGTGGACATTTTCACTCGACGTTCACTTCGCTCACCTCTGGGAATTTCCTCAACCGGAACCGCAACTTGTGCTTTTATTTCAGCAACCGAAGGCTGTTGCGTTTCGGCAACAGGTTTTCGCTCTATTATCTTTTCTTTTTTCCCATCAGGAGATTGTTTAAGCAGTCTCTGCACATCTGCTTTGGTAATGCGTCCTGAGGCACCAGTGCCTTTGACTTCACTGGCCGATCGTCCAGCCTCAGCCAGTAATCTGGCGGCCAGTGGAGATATTTTTACTGGTTTTTCCTGGTCACTGACTCCGGTTTCCGCTCCGCTGCTCACCGTCTCTTCTTCTTTAACCTTCTCCGCCCGGGGCTTTTCTTCCACCGCGGCTTCAACTTCCGTATCGATCTCAGCAATTTTATGCCCTATCGGAACAGTTTCACCACTATTCACCAGAATCTTTAATTGACCGTTCTTTTCCGAACGCAATTCCAGCGTTGCTTTCTCCGACTCGATTTCACATAACACTTCATCCATTTTTACCAGTTCACCGTCACTCTTCAACCACTTACCGATGGTGACTTCATTTATAGACTCACCCACCACGGGAATTTTTACCTCAAACTTCATAAGTAAATTCCTTAACCTTTCAATTTGTTGAAATCCGCTCTATTGAAAAAACTTTATTCATCCATCGCGGCTGTTAAAATTTTTTCCTGTTCTGCCAGATGTTGCTTATAAAAACCAGTGGCAGGAGTAGCGCTTTCCTCTCTGCCGATATATTGTAACTTCAATGATGGCAATTTCCTGACCAGGAAAGGCCAGGCTCCAAAATTTTCCGGTTCTTCCTGCAACCATATCCATTTTTGAGCACGGTTATATTTTTTTCGTATAGCTTCCATCCCCTTTTCCGGTAAGGGATATAACTGTTCCAGTCGAATCAATGCCATGTCCCATCTCTTATCCCTGGCTCGTCGGTCTTGCAGGTCATAAAAAATTCGTCCGCTACAGAAAATAACTTTTTTCACTTCCGGCGGTTTAATTTCCTCATCATCTATCAGGCCTTGAAACTGTTTATCGGAAAAATCCACTAATGGACTTATACAGCGAGGATGACGCAACAAGCTTTTCGGCGTAAAAACGATAAGAGGGATTCGGAAGGGCATTTTCATATGGCGCCGCAATAAATGGAAAAAATTAGCCGGGGTTGTACAATTCGCCAGCACCATGTTATTTTTAGCACACAATTCCAGATAGCGTTCAATTCGCGCTGAGGAATGTTCGGGGCCCTGCCCCTCATAACCATGCGGGAGATATAATACCAGGCCGTTCATTCGCTTCCATTTTTGCTCGGCACTGGCGATAAATTGATCGATAATGATCTGAGCCCCATTGGCAAAATCGCCAAATTGCGCTTCCCAGATGGTGAGCGTTTGTGGAGAAGCGCAGGAGTAACCATATTCAAAGCCCAGAGCAGCATATTCAGAAAGCAAAGAATTATAGACATAAAAACGAGAATGATTGGTCTGAGCCTGTCGCAAGGGTATATAAGGTTCTTCGGTTTCTTCATCCAGCAAAACTGCATGACGATGGGAAAAAGTCCCGCGCACCGTATCCTGCCCGACCAGTCGAATGGAAACATCTTCGGTCAGCAAAGTTCCATAGGCCAGATACTCCGCCAGCGCCCAATCGGCTTGTTTTTCCTGCAGTAATCTCTGTTTTTGATTTTCATAAAGCTTTCTAATTTTCTGAAAAACTTTTACTGATTCCGGAATAGTTAGTATTTTTTCGCCTAATTTCAGAAGTTTATGCTGCTCCACTGCAGTGGGAACAACGGTTTCAAAATCAAAATTTTCTGGTCGTTCATTCCCGTCACATTTATCGGTAACAACTCTCTTCTTGGATGAAATGATGCCACTCTTGGTTTGCTCTAACTTTTCCTGCAGCATCTTCACAAACTCGGCTTCCATCTCCTTGCCCAGATTCTGATCCACTCCATCACTTTGCATGAGTTTTCGGACATAAATTTCCCGCGGGTCGGGATGACGGGCAATGATATCATATAGCTTGGGCTGGGTGTAACGCGGTTCATCCCCTTCATTATGACCGTATCGACGATACCCCAGCAGATCGATGAACACATCGGTGTGAAATATTTGCCGATATTCCATAGCAAGCTGGATAGCAAATACCACTGCTTCAACGTCATCGGCATTCACATGGAAAACTGGCGAGAGAGTTACCTTCGCCACATCGGTGCAATAGGTGCTGGAGCGGGCTTCCAGATAGTTTGTGGTAAATCCTAACTGATTATTGATCACCAGATGGATGGTTCCTCCGGTATGGTAGGCTGGCAATTGGCTCATCTGGATGACTTCATAAACCACCCCCTGAGCAGCAATAGCCGCATCGCCATGAATCAGAATAGGAGCCACACGGGTATAATCCTCCCGATAGCGCATTTCCATTTTGGCCCGGGCAATGCCCTGCACCACCGGGTCTACTGCTTCCAGATGAGAGGGATTGGGAGCCAGCGTAAGTTGTACTTCCGTCCCCCGACGGGTCTTTACCAGACTGGTATAGCCCAGATGATATTTTACATCGCCGGAGAAGACTGAATCAACATATTCCTTTCCCTCAAATTCACTGAATATTTCGTTATACGATTTCTGCAGAATATTGGCCAGAACATTCAGGCGACCACGATGAGGCATGCCTATCACGAATTCTTCGATTCCCATCTCACTGCCTTTTTCGATGATAGCATCCAGACCGGGAATTAAGGTTTCTCCGCCCTGGAGTGAGAATCGCTTTTGTCCCACATATTTGGTATGCAGAAAATTCTCAAAAACCACTGCCTGACTCAATTTTTGCAGAATATGGCGTTTCTCCTCAATGCTAAATTGCGGCGTATTCCGAGTAGATTCCATTTTAGTCTTCAGCCACCACAAGCGTCCCGGTTCGCGAATAAACATGAATTCTGCCCCGATGGAACGACAATAGGTCTGCTGCAGATGATCGATAATCTTATTCAGAGGAGCAGGACCAATTCCAATTTCGATTCCTGCCTGAAAAACCACGTCCAGATCAGCATCCGACAGGTCAAAATTGACCAGATCCAGAGTGGGCTGATACTGGCGGCGGGTTCTAACCGGATTGGTTTGTGTGAAAAGATGGCCACGACTGCGGTAGGCCTGGATTAGATTCAACACCCGGATTTCTTTTTGAATATGCTCCGACGCTTCTGCTTCCGGCTTTCTGCCATCAGTCGCCAGTGCAAAATCATATCCTTCAAAAAATTTTCGCCAGCTTATATCAACCGAATCAGGATTTTTCTGGTAATTTTTGTACAATGCTTCAATAAATTGCGGATGCGCATGAAGCAGATAAGAGAATTTATCCATATAAGACTTGACATTCCTTCAAAAATTTTATCTCATATTTAACAAAGTTACTCTATAACTCACAAAAAATCAAATTCTAATCTAATTGAATATCAAAAAAACAACCAATGGGTAAACAGATTCGTGAACACGCTGCACATCGAGCTATTGAATATGATATTTTTCTATGGAATGATCATCCTACATTCGAATTTTCTATTCACGGCATGAAATAAAAAACCTCCTGCGAAACAATCAGGAGGTTTAAAATTTTTGCATCGATCCCGTATTATTCGACGTACTGCATGGCATAAAATCTGGCTGTTAATTTTTCACCGGTGGCTTTTTCGATCATTTCATTCCACTCGTAACGGGCACCGGGTTTAAAGACTTTCTCTATTAAAAATTGACCCACTTCGGGATGATTGACAAAGCTTTGTTCAAATGCTTTCTCCTGTCCGAGTACCTGTTTACTAATAGTATAATATAATTGGGAAGCCAGAATATTTCCCATCAAATAATTATGATAATAGGCCGGATAGAGGGCAACATGGATTTTCGCGGCCCAGTCTGGTTCATGGCGATCGGCCGGCCGTTTAATCATTTGATATTTTTCCACCAGATCCCACCACAAGGTATTCAAATCCTGGTCAGGATTTTCATACATGCTTTTCTCGAAACGGTACATTACTTGTGCCCAGCGGCTGAACACCAGCGTCTCCAACCTCAAGGACTTAAAACAATCGGCGCTTATTTTATCTAATTGAGTCTGTGGAATTCCCAGCATATCTCTTAACCAATACGGATTGGAAGCCATCGACCCAAATAACATGGCAATTGCTTCCGTGGTAAAGGTATGAGCCGGACCGCGCAAAGTCCAGGGCAGAGAGCGGTCACTGAATTTATCATATACCGCATGTCCATATTCATGAAGCATGGTATTCATCCACTGATAATTTGGCTTTACATTGCACACCACTCGGACATCCCCTTCTCGATCGATATCGGTGCAATAGGCATGCTGATATTTCCCTTCTTTCTCGAACAGGTCACTTTTAGCGATGAGATCATCAATCGGAAGACCAATTCCAGCATAATAGCGCCGGGTAATTTCTACAATATCCTGGTCCTTATAAAATTGGTCAAGGTCTACACTGTAAATCTTAGGAGCCTCCTGAAAAAAGCGGTTCTGGTAATGCCAGGGCTGTAATTGATCGGGAGTAATTCCATATCTCTTCGCCAGCACCTGGTCTACCTCTTTTTTTACTTCGATAAAAGCATCGCGGGTCAGGTTATCCAGCTCATCAAAAAGCTTTTCAATCTCCTGCGGATCCTGTTCACTGAGCTGTAGCTCCATGGTATGAAAATTCGGAAATCCCAATTCCCGTGCGGCTTCATTCCTCAAATAAACCAATTTCAACACATCATCAGCAACATTCTTACCTACCTGCTTGCTGGCCTTCCAGGCATTCTCTAACATTTTGGAGTCTTTGCTGCTTTTAAGAATATCTTCAATCTCATTATCGGTAAAAGTTTTATGGTCAATCATCGCCCGAAAAGTGTTATATCGCTTTTCGATATCAATTTGCATCTCGATGATTTTTTTAATCTTCTCTTCATCCAGTTGTTTCCCTAAATAAGCCAGATAGATTACGTCTAATTGTCGTTTCAAAATTGGATCAGTGATAGCATTGGATTCTTTAATCTTTTTCAGAAGAGCAAAGTCCTGTTTATTTGTAAAAATTTTGCTCAATTCAAATTGCAGTTCTTCGGATTTCTTGTAAAGCGAATCACTGCCGGTGATACTGGCCTCAAAAGACACCAGATTCACTTGCTTGGATAAGGGAATAACTTTGCCTTCATATTCCGTGAGAAAGCGGGTAAATTCATTCATCATTTTTTCTTGTCTGCTCACACAATTAAATGAAAATAAAAGGCAGATGATGGAAATAACGATTACCAGTCGAGACATTTTGATATTCATAGTTCCTCCAGGTTAATTGAGCAATTCTTTTTAATTTTATAAGGATCTTCACATTGAACGTTTGCATTGGCGTAAATTTATAGGCTTATTTTTCCAAGAAACAACTCTGAATAAATATTTTTCCTTTTATCACTTGCGGCAGGATTTCTCTGCTCATCTCGATAAGGAATCAGTATAAGTTGTACAGGCATAGATTTTTTTACTTTCCCGATAAAGGCTGTATCAATTTTGAAAATAAACTATAGTTGAGAGTATCACTCGACAGAACAATCTGCATCAGGTAACTATTGGTTATTACGCCATGCACCTTATCGATTTTTTTTTCTCATCGGAAATTCTAACTTCAAAAGTTAATTTATATCGCAGTTTATTTTTACCAGAAAACAAAGTTCAACAGGTAAAAATTTTAAGGTAAGGTATGTTAGCAATAACTGATGTGTACAAAAAACAGGTCGCTGAAAAGGCGGTAGAATTTTTAAAAGATGGAATGATTGTTGGATTGGGAACCGGGACTACCACTCGATTTGCTTTGCTGAAAATTTCCGAATTAATCAACCAGGGTAAATTGCGCAGAATTATTGGTATTCCCAGTTCCCGGCAGACCAGTCAACTGGCAAAGCGTTTGGGGATACCGCTGGGAGAATTGAATGATCATCCCTCAATCGATGTCACCATTGATGGTGCCGATGAAATAGATCCTCAACTCAACATGATTAAAGGCGGAGGAGGAGCATTACTCCGGGAGAAAATCATCATCCAGGCCAGTAAGCGAGTAATCATTATTGTGGATGAAAGCAAGTTATCCAAGCGTCTGGGTAAAAAATTTCCGGTGCCGGTAGAAGTTCTTCCCTTTTGCTGGAAATGTGAGGCGCAGTTTTTAGAATCAATTCATGCCAGAGTAATCCTTCGCCAGGTGAAGAATGGAAAAGTATTCAAGACTGATCAAAATAATTATATTCTCGATGCTTATTTCGGTCAAATCAAACAGCCAGAGGATTTAGTAAAAAAATTAAGTCAGCGTGCCGGTATCCTGGGTCATGGAATCTTCTTAGAACTGGCCACTGACGTCATCGTAGCGGGAAAAAAAGGAATCTCCCATCACAGAAGATATGATCTATTGTAAATAATAAAATCAGCTTATAAAACTCTATAGAGCAAGATCAGGCAGGAAAAAATT
>CAYMXZ010000065.1:0-15654 GCA_964394475.1 uncultured Caldithrix sp.
TCCGTTTTCATCAACAATTTCTGGAAATTTCAGATCAGCATTATCGAACATCCCAAAAATATAGGCCGGGCCTTGCGTCACTTCACCGGCCATTGCTAGCAAACGTTCTTCTGGTTCACTGAGCACATGCGGTTTGGTTCGCAGTAAATTCTCAAAATAATGGCGATAAATTTTCAGTTCAGGATTATTGTTCACGAAAGTCCACAATCGATCTTCTGGAATTTGCATGATCTCCGGTTCGATGAAGGCTTTTTTCTGTTCAAATTTGGAGTATAATCCCGTCAGGCGATCCTGAAAACTCTGATAGCGGCTTACTCGCCGATCCTCATCGGCTTTACGGCTGGCATAAAAGGCCAGTTTGACGATCAATCGGGTGGCTTCCTCTTCCAGTTTTAAACAGGCAAGAAGCTGTTGGGGAGAAGATCCCAATGTCCCCGGCAAGGCATCAAATTGCGCCAGCAATGGCTCCACCCTGGCAAAGTCATTTTCCCACTCCTGATCGCTGGTATAGATATCCTCCATCCGCCACCGATACGGCTCCGGCACCTCCCCACGTTCCACTGCCTTTTTAACATCCTGGGCCATTAGCGATGTACAAAACAATAAAACTGACAGCACCCACCCCATCTTAGAAAACCGAATTCTAACTTGATGAACATTACCTTTCATTTTTCCTCCGTTTGCTCTATTGGTTGTGATGTGAATCAAAGAGAAACTCTTGATCATGGATTTTATTCGGGTCACTACTTTCACCTGTATTTTTAAATTAAAATTCTGTATTATAGTCTACTGCCTGCTATTCACTTTACATTATTTTCAGAAAAAGCAATTGCCTCAAAATTACGTGACAATCGTACATAAGTTATAGGTTTTTTAAAATGAATTCAGCAGAAAGAACTGTAAAATAAAAAAGTGTCAATCTTATGGTATATGAAAAGAATGATCTCAACTTAAAAAATGGTTAGCAAACTGGAGATTACGGCAGGAGGGTGGATTTTGGAAAAGCTTCTACAAAGAAACTTTCACGGTGATTTTTCAAATTGTACACCACGTGCAAAGAATGATTATTGGACAGGGAGAACAATAAACGCAGCTCATCTTGATTCTGTTCAATTTTCTTTTCCACGATTTGATGAATCTGAAATAATTCTTCTGCTTTTTGTCGACTAATCTTTCGCATCGTCGGTCATATCATTTTATCAGTCAATATTTCGCCCGAATTATCACCCGAAAATATAGCAATAAAAATATAAATACCAAACAGCAAATAGAGGAATTTAGAAAAAAGGTGCCCGATGAAAAATCGTGAGTCATCTGATAAGGATTATTCAATCCCATCAAGAAAATATTTTTCATGAATTTTCTTTTTAATTTTTTTTAAATTCCAACGATCAATGAAATTTTAACTGGTATGAAAATTGAGTTCAAAAATGATAATCAAAAAATATCACAGTGAAATCTACCTTCTTCTTCTCTTTCTCATATTCAGCAATTTTGGGTGTCAGCAACCGGATAAATCTTCTGCCGAACACCGGGAATATGTAAAAGAAATCGAAGAATGGCAGCAGCGGCGAGTGACGAATCTCACCAAACCTGATGGCTGGTTAAGTTTGATCGGACTGTTCTGGTTAAAAGTAGGTGAAAACCGTTTTGGCAGCTCTTCTGATAATCCCGTTCGGTTTCCGGCTGAAAAAGCGCCGGCCGTGATGGGCAGTTTTACTTTACAAAACGATCGGGTAAGGGTTACTATCCTCAACAATCTACCTGTCTTACATCAGGGAGAACCGGTTCAAACCATGGAAATGCAAAATGACCTGAGCGAAAATCCGACGATACTGAGTTATGGCTCTCTCAGTTGGTTAGTGATAAAACGCGGGGATAAGTATGGGATTCGCCTGCGAGACAGTGAGAGTGAAAATATCAAAAATTTTAAGGAGCTTGATTATTTCCCCATCGATCCAGGCTGGAAAATTCAGGCGAGATTCGAACCCTATTCCCCTGCTAAAAAAATTTCTATCCCTAACGTCCTGGGAACCGAAAGCGAAGAAATCTGTCCAGGTGCGCTGGTATTTGAGAAAAACGGACAAAGATTTCGGCTCGATCCCATTGTCGAAGAGAATGCCACTCAATGGTTTATTATTTTTTCAGATGAAACCAACGGAAAAGAAACCTATGGGGCTGGCCGCTTTCTATATGCTGATCCGCCCGATCAGAATGGTATCACTTTTCTGGATTTCAACAAAGCCTATAATCCCCCCTGCGCATTTACACCCTACGCTACCTGTCCTTTACCTCCGGAACAGAATCATTTGAATTTGATGGTAACAGCCGGAGAGAAAAAGTATCAGGGCTCTAACCACTGATCAGCAAACCGGTATTCCCTATGATCACCGCACGGAAAGCAGGTGGGACCAGCTATCAATTACTTTCTTTCCAAAACAGCCGCGAACATCGTATCCGAGTTTTGATAAGGATGGCCCAAAATCTCTTGTGAGATTAATTGAAAGTTCTGGTTGGTGTGCAAAAAATTTTCCACCACCTTCTCATTTTCATCCACCAGCCAGCTGCAGGTGGCATAAATGAGCTGACCTCTGGGGATTACTGTCCGACTGGCATTTTGTAACAGTTGTAATTGAAGTTTCATCAGACCTGTCAGCTCTTCCAACTGGAAGCGAAATCGTGCTTCCGGATTGCGCCGCCAGGTGCCGCTGGAGGAACAGGGAGCATCCACCAGCACTCGATGAAATCCCCCTCTTTTTTTCACTTCTTTTCCAAAAACTGGTGCTTCATTCCCATCCCACCTGAAAGTACGAATATTAAAAAGCTGGGCTCTCCTGGCACGTTGACGCAAAGTAATTAATTTATAATCGCGAATATCCGAGGCATAGACCGCGCCCTTGCTCGCTGGAATGCTGGCAGCAATCTGCAGTGTTTTCCCTCCACCACCGGCACAACAATCCCAGATCATTTCACCAGATCCGGGATTGACTCGTTCTCCAATGAGCTGACTGGCCAGATCCTGAATTTCCAGATACCCTTTCTTATACACTTCTAATTCATAGATACCTTTACTCCCTTCCACCATCAATGCCCTTCCCTGCTGAGATACCCGGAAGCCATGTGTCTGAAGTTCCTGTCGTATTTCATTTTCTTTTTCCGGTTTATTCAATCGCAGCCATAAAGGTGGCCGATGCCCCTGTCGGCCAAGGAAGTGATGCACGGTCTCCTGATCCCAGTTTGACTGGCGAGCCCGCTCCTCCAAAAATGACTTAAACCACAACGGCACCCCGCTCCAGACCATTTTTTGAGTTAGATCAGTATTTTCTGTTATTGCTTTCTGCAGTGCAATAAAAATTTCTCGAGAAGTTTCAGAAGGGGAGATAGTCTGGTAGTGCTTTTCAAGGTCCCATAAATTTTCAGCGGCATAGCGTAAAAGGATCCATTGAAAGAATTTTTCACTCTTCATCTCAATCCAGAATCGCTTGATCGCAGATGAATCAGAGTAACGCGCACCAAAATCGGCCAGCGATTGATTCAGCTCTGCTAACGTCAACCAGCGGAGAGCAGATGGTTTCTCTTTTTTATTCAAGAGTGATTTTTGAAGATACTCAAGAAATGCCGCCAGGTATCCAAAGCGAAAACCGGCGAAGAGTATTTCGCTATACCAGTAACGATCGGTTTTACCAAATGATTTTTTTCTCTTCAATTGTTGAGCCAACCAGCGGTCGAATTGGGGAAACCCGGCCTGCGCCAGATAGCCCTCCCAAAGCTCATATACATTTTTCCAAAAGGAAAACCGGGAAAGGATCTTATTGATATCTTCCCGCGTCTGATGTGGATGATCTGCTGACATCTATGAATAATGAATTTTCTGTTACTATCATAGCTGATTGCTTGCTGGTGGCTCTCCACCCACAAAATTATGTCCCGATAGCACGGATAGATAGATAAACCTAATTCAATCCTCTTCGTTCCAGCAACGGTTCTATTTTCGGTTCACGGCCGCGAAAACGCAGATAAAGCACCATGGGATCCTCAGTTCCGCCACGTGCCAGAATATTTTCCCGAAACGATTGAGCCAGCGCGGGATGAAAGATATCGGTTTCTTTAAAAGCCTGAAAAGCATCGGCATCCAGCACTTCAGCCCAGATATAGCTATAATATCCTGCCGAATAGCCGCCTGAAAAAATATGACGAAAATACGGACTGCGATAACGCACCACAATTTCCGGGATAAGGCCAATTCTGGACAGCGATTGATTTTCGAAACTGATCACATCCAGTGGCGTCGGTTGAGTGAGGGTATGCCAGTCCATATCCAGAAACGCCGCGGCCAGATATTCCACTGTTTCAAATCCCTGATTAAAAGTAGCTGATTTTTTAATCCTGGCGATGAGCTCATCGGGGATAGGTAAATTGGTTTGATAGTGATGGGCATACATTTTCAGCACTGCCGGCTCAGAAGCCCAATTCTCCATAATCTGTGAGGGAAGCTCTACAAAATCGCGTGGCACCGAAGTGCCGGCCAGCTTTTCATAGTGACAATCAGAGAGCAATCCATGCAGGGCATGACCAAATTCATGGAACAGAGTGGACACCTCTTCCCAGCTGAGCAAAGAAGGTTGATCGGCCGTGGGCTGGGTGAAATTGAATACATTGCAGATTAACGGCGTAACCCGCTGCTCACCAATTCTGGATTGTTCACGGAGAGCATTCATCCAGGCCCCACCTCTTTTGCTGGCGCGTGGAAAATAATCAGTATACAGGATTCCAATATGGGTGCCATCACCTTCTTTGACCTCAAAGGTTTTTACATCCGGATGATATCGCGGTATATCGGCTCGCTCAGTAAATGTAATCCCGAACAGCTTATTTGCCACCATAAAGGCACCCTGGCGCACTTTTTCCAGGGGAAAGTAGGGACGAAGTTCGGCGTCATCCAGTTCATACTGAGCTTTCTTCAGTTTCTCAGCATAGTACCACCAATCCCAGGGCTGCAGAGTAAAATGTTGTCCCTCGGACTCAATGAGTTTCTGCAGATTTCTGGCTTCGGTTTTTGCCCGACTAAGAGCCGGTGTCCACAACTGGTGCAGCAAACGATACACATTTTCCGGATTTTTGGCCATATTATCTTCCAGTATAAAAGCGGCATGTGAGGGATAGCCCAACAATTGAGCCCGCCTGATTCGCAGTTCCACGATTCGGGAACAGATCTGCTTATTATCGAACTGATTGCCATTATTTCCTCGCTCGATATAGGCTTTAAAGATCTTTTCTCGCAATTCACGTTTTTGCGAATTCTGGAGGAAAGGGATCAGGCTTGGTTTATGCAGGGTAAAAACCCATTTACCATCCTTGCCCCGCTCGCGCGCCGTTTCAGCCGCAGTCGTGATAACTGTTTCCGGCAATCCAATCAGATCTTCTTCTTTTTCAATCACCAGCTCAAAGGCGTTATCCTCTTTCAAAACATTCTCCCCGAACTGAACGGTTAGTAGGGCTAACTCCTGGTTGATCTCCCGGAATTCCGCTTTTTTATCCGCAGGCAAATCGGCACCACCCCGAACAAAATCTTTATAATATTCCTCCAGCAATTTATTTTGCTCGGAATTTAAACCTGCTTTTTCTCGCGCGTTATAGACCGATTTCACCTTTTTATACAATTCTTCATTTAGATAAATGTCATCGCGGTGTGTGGAAAGCTGGGGAGCAATTTCTTTGGAAATTCGCTGTATTTCATCATTGGTATGAGCTGAATTGAGATTATAAAATACACGGCTCACCTTTCGCAGGAGTTTCCCACTGTTTTCCAGAGCTTCTATGGTATTGGCGAAGGTCGGTTCGGCAGGATTATTCACGATGGCCTGAACCTCCATTTGCTGCTGTCGCATCCCCTCCTGAAAAGCGGGAAGAAAATGTTCTTCTTTTATCAGATTAAATGGTGGAGTTTGAAAAGGAGTCAGGTATTCATCGAAGAATGGATTCCGTTCCGGTTTGGAACAGTTCCAGAGCGAAACGCTGCAGAGTATTAAACAGAAGATTTGTTTTTTCATAAAATGTTTCCCTTACCTTTTAATAAATTTTCAGCCGTTTATGATGACCGACATAATAAAGGGAAAGCTATGGGCTATTTCAACCAATATTTCAAATACCGGCTCAGACTGACTTTTTTAAAGTTACGATGCAGGAACTATTGTCTGCCATCGTCATTGCTATTAAAATTTTGATCTCTTGCATGAGATGGATAATAGCCTTTATTTTTAGAAAAAAAATCCTCTGTCAAAAAATGACTTTAACTTTGAATCAATGTAATTATAATTAATTTTCAGATGTTACAGAATTACTTATACAATTCACCGAAACGATTTTATAACTCTGATTTAAAACCTGGAGGAATTATGCGCTATTTTTTTCTGCCTTTTATTCTCGTCCTGTTTTTCATTCCCCCTCTTCTCGCAGAAATTAATTACATTCAGGGAACGGTGTATCATGACCAGAATAGAAATCTACAGCTTGATCCCGGTGAAAAAGGAATTCCGGGAGTGCTGGTTTCCAATCAGCTGGACATCGTTAAAACTGATAAGAATGGGCGGTATAAGTTAGCCATTCAAGATCGCTCTATTATTTTTGTGATCAAACCAGCCGAGTATGATTTACCGGTGAATGCACGGAATCTTCCACAATTTTATTATCTTCATTATCCGCAAGGATCTCCGCCTCTGAAATATCGCGGAGTGGATCCTACCGGTCCTCTTCCAGCCGCGGTTAATTTCCCTCTTTTTTCAAGTCCCATTAGCGATAGTTTCAGGGTGATGGTTTTTTCAGATCCGCAGCCTCATTCCACAAAAGATATTGAATATATCCGCGATGATATTGTTGCAGAAGTATGCGGCACCACTGCCAGCTTTGGAATCACACTCGGAGATATTGTCTACGACGATCTTTCTCTGTTCGACTACTATCTTGATGTAACTTCCCAGATCGGAATTCCATTTTATCATGTTCCTGGCAATCACGATGAAAATTATGATGTCCCCAACGATGAATTGGCCATGGAAACCTTTAAACGATATTTTGGTCCCAATTATTACGCTTTTCAATATGGCAAAGTCCATTTTATTGTGTTGGATGATATTGAGTATAAGGGTCAAAAGAACGGCAAATTCGGCGGATATCAAGGAAAGATTGGTGAAAAGCAATTGCAATGGGTAGCGAACTATCTTCCTTATGTTCCGGACGATCACCTGCTGGTTTTTGCCATGCATATTCCTTTTTATGCTTCGGAAGGAGATGAGGCAAGTATTCGAGTGGTCGATCGTGATAAACTGTTTTCCCTCATACAAAGCAGATCGCATGTACTGGCGTTGGCCGGACACATGCACATTATCGAAAATTATTTTTTAAAGCCAGAACAAGGATGGACAGGTGGAGCTCCATTTCTGCAGGTTACCTGTGCGGCGGTATCCGGAACCTGGTGGAAAGGGCCGCTGGATGTCAGAGGTATCCCGATTGCCGATCAAATGGACGGAGCGGGGAATGGTTATCATATTTTTTCATTTCATGGAAATACCTTCAGCCAGGTATACAAAGCCGCTTTCCATCCCGCTGATTTTCAAATTCGAATTTCGCAGCCCACTGGAAAAGTATACCAGAAAGATTTAGCGAGTCTTTCCATTCTGGCAAATGTATTCAACAGCAATGAAAAATCATTAGTAGAATGTCAACTCGATGAGAATCCTGCTGTTCAAATGACCCTCAGGTTTGCCCTCGATCCTTATATCGAAGCTATTCATGAAATGAATTCTCAATTATATAATTCATGGATAAAGCCTCAGAAGACTACTCATCTCTGGACTGCTCCGTTGCCGACCAATCTTTCACCGGGTATTCATAAAATTCGAGTCACTGCCAAAAACCAATGGGGAGATATATATCACTCGGTAAGGATATTTGAAGTGGAGTAATAATAATTCAAAAGTTAACAAGTCAAATAGATTGCACGAATTGAGACTCGGACTGAAATAAATTTCATAATGGAAATTATGAAGTTTCCGCATTGATATGTAAATGATCAAAAAATTTTATTTTGATACTGAACATTATTTTTGTGTGAATAAAAAAGGTAATTTGATAGCTAAATCCTGCCACTTTTGCAAAAATTTATTGCTCACTCATTTATCAGACACTATTTTTTATAGGCAAGTATGAATCAAGAAGAATTTGGAATCATAAAATGAGGGGGAAATACGCCGATGCCGATCTATGAATTTTACTGTGCTCCCTGTCATACCATATACAAGTTTTTTTCTCTTAAAGTAAACACCGAAAAAATTCCGGTCTGTCCCACATGCGGAAATCCCAAATTGCAAAAGCGGGTTTCGCTGTTTGCTACCATCTCTAAACGCAAAGAAGAAGGAGCCGGCGAAGAGGGGATGCCTCCTATTGATGAACGTCAGATGGAAAAAGCCCTGGCCATGCTGGCCAAAGAGGCCGACAAGATTAATGAAGATAATCCCAAACAGGCCGCCCAGCTCATGCGCAAATTGACCGAAACCACTGGAATGAAGTTGGGCTCTGGAATGGAGGAGGCTCTGCGACGATTGGAAAAGGGAGAAGATCCCGATCAGATTGAAGCGGAAATGGGAGATTTGCTGGAACAAGAAGAACCATTTGTATTCCAAAGCAAAGGAAAAATCGGAAAAACCAAACCCAAACCAAAGATTGACCAAACGCTGTACGATTTATAGGATGGTTCTGAATCTTATTCTCTGAATAAAAAAATTGCATTTAGAAAACAATAGCAACTGTGAAGATAGTATACCTGTCCTCGCCGCCAGGATTGAACAGGTAAACCAGCCCTGAATAACTGGAAAAATTGAGTCCGGCCAGAAATCCATTTTCTATCAACCAGCCTTCGGCAACCTCTCTGGTTTGCTGAGAGGTTACACCCAGCAGCAACCAATTACCCAGGTAGTACCTGCTTTCCGCCCAATTATAAAAAAAATTTGAATCTCTGCGTCGCAGATCAAAAACATACTCCGCTTCACTGTAAAATTCGAACTGATTCCAAAGGACATCGATCTCCATACCCGGAACAATTCCCAGCCTATTCCCGATGACTCCACCCAGCAGAGGAATCACTTCCAGTTGATTTTTTCCCCCGGTGGTAAAAATGCGACCAGTGAAAAATGAGAAACTGCGAAAATCCTCATAATTATAGCGTGCTTCCAGGTGCAATCTTCCACAATCCCCGGCAGCAATTGGCATAACATAAAAATCCTCTTCAGGTAAAAAATAAAAATATGTCTCACCCGAAAATTCCCAGGAAGGATGAAGTGACACGGAAGAATCCACCGGCGCCGTTTCATGATAAGCATTGGTCTGCAGGTACACGGTATGGCAGACCATCAGAAGGAATAAGAGCAGTCGGTATGGCAAAAGTTTTTCCTTTATTTGAGCTTTCATAGGTGTTAATAGAAATCTTTATTTTTATAAGAGTGTTCTCAGCAAATTATTTCACTTATTCCAGCATTTTTTTAATGACCTGCTTATTGTTCATTACCAGGCAAGAGTTACCACTCAATTTTTGCCGGAAAATCCCGGCATAACTTTTTAATGAAACTTTACTTTTCCTTTCCAAGCAACTTGCTTCTAATGGTTTTCAACTCCTGTTGTTTTTCCTTATTTAACTCGGGAAACTTTAGCTTCAGCTCTTTCAGTTTTTGGATGATAATTTCCGCCACTGCATAACGTGTGAACCACTTGTGGTCGGCGGGTATTACATACCAGGGAGCATGGGAGGTTGCCGTCTCACGGATCATCTCTTCATACGCTTTCATGTAATCGTTCCAAAATTGGCGTTCTTCCACATCCGTCGCAGAGAATTTCCAGTTCTTCTGTGGATCGTCCAGTCGCTGCAGAAATCGTTCTTTCTGTTCTTTCTTTGACACATGCAGGAAAAATTTGAGAATGACCATCCCATTGCGGGTCAGATATTTTTCAAAATTGCGAATATCCTCATAGCGGTTTTTCCAGATGTCTTTGTTTAGTAGTTCAGGTGGTAGTTTCTCAGACTGTAAAAATTCAGGATGAACTTTAACTATCAGCACTTCTTCATAATAGGAACGGTTAAAAATACCTATCCGGCCGCGTTCCGGCAAACATTTCGTGCACCGCCACAAGAAATCGTGATCCAGTTCTTCGCTGGTGGGTGTTTTGAAAGAAAATACCTGACAGCCCTGCGGATTGATGCCAGACATCACATGCTTGATGGTGCTATCCTTTCCAGCTGCATCCATGGCCTGAAA
The DNA here is from genome assembly GCA_964394475.1 of uncultured Caldithrix sp. Taxonomy (GTDB): domain Bacteria; phylum Calditrichota; class Calditrichia; order RBG-13-44-9; family RBG-13-44-9; genus RQOF01. The sequence continues at coordinate 10,305 of CAYMXZ010000065.1, forward strand.
GATGAGCAAAACCGCCCATTTATCCTGAGCATATAAACGTTCCTGCTGTTCTGCCAGTTGCTGAATACCGGCAACCAATTCCTCTTTGATAGTCGGTTTATCTTTGGATTTCAATCCCAAGGTTTCGCCAGGATCAATCTGCTTTAATCTGAAATCTTTACCTTCGGTTACCCGATAACGCTGATAAATCTGGCGGGCGAGGTTCTGCATTTTCTTCGATTCATTCATTCTTAGCCACTCCATTTTCTTCTACCTGTGCCAAAAAAGATTAAACTATGCAGCAAAAGCATTTTAAGATTTGTATTAAACGAAAAAAACACTCTCAACTGGCTTCTGGTAATTGATTGCCCCAAAAACAGTCAACTAAAACGAGGTGTCTGCTAAAAATTTGAAAATCCACTTTTTCCTTTCAGACGGTGTATAACTGAGATGAAACCCGGATAAATTGAAGGGTCATCCATGTCAAATGCTTCTCTCTCGCTGTGAAAATGTGGTGAGATAATGCGAATATCGTATTCCGCTTATTTATCATTTCATTGGAGTTTTCATGAATACCAATGGAATAAAATTAACACATCTAAAATTTTTTTCATGTGCCAATTCAGCTGAGCGTCTGGGAGAAACAATTTCTTTCAGTCAACAATTACCCGTATTTTTATTGTTTCTGGTAGTATTTCATTGCTTCCGGAACCAGCTTTTTCAGATTATTGATCCGGGTTTGGTCGGAAGGGTGAGTACTTAAAAATTCCGGAATAGATGCTCCTTTTCCAGCGCTCATTCTTTGCCAGAAATTAACCGCTTCATTGGGATCATATCCAGCCATGGCCATGAAGATTAATCCTAATTCATCGGCTTCGCTTTCCTGAGTACGACTATACGGTAACAGCACCCCTACCTGTGCCCCCACTCCGAAAACCGTCATCCACAATGCCTGGGTTTTCTCGGGTTTATTCTGCAGAGCGGCAGACAAAGCCATTCCTCCCATCTGGGCTACCAGCTGTTGACTCATTCGCTCGTTTCCATGCTCGGCAATAGCATGTGCAATTTCATGGCCCATCACGACCGCCAGACCGGCCTCATTCTGGGCAACCGGAAGAAGTCCAGTATACACCACCACTTTGCCACCTGGCATACACCAGGCATTCACCTCTTCACTTTCCACCAAATTAAATTCCCAACGAAAGTCTCGCAGATAGTCACTCATATTATTCTGAGCAAAGTAGGTCTCAACCGCTTTTTGAATTCGCCCACCCACTCGTTTTACCATGGCGGTCTTTTCCTGATCGGTGCTCAGTTTGTTGCTCTTTAGAAACTCATCGTACTGCTGATAACTCATCGACAACATTTCCGACTGGGGTATCAGACTCAATTGCTTGCGCCCGGTGATTGGCACTGTACTACACGCCGTTATCAGCAAAGCAGCCATTACTATCATCACCAGATAAGATCTTTTCATACACCTATTCCTCCGCCTTAAATTAATTTCTGAAATACCTCAAAAAATTTCAGCAAATCAAAAGTCAGTTGTTCTATTATGAAATAATTAAACGATCTCCAATTTGTAAAAATTTAATATAAACGACCGAATCTCTCAAGTGAAAATATGCTTATCTGAAGTTGAGCCGCAAACAAATTAATCCAAATGTTTTTTTCACATTTTCTATCTATATTTCTGTATACCATTGATGTGTAGGAATAAAATAAATGATTGTAAACAGCCAGAGAGCATGATCGCAAGGAGAACAAACCTTTGAAAAGATCGCAAAAATTTTTATTGACCAAAATTGTAGCCACGCTGGGTCCGGCCAGTGCCGACGTAAAAACCATTCTCCATTTGATTGAGGAAGGAGTTCGGGTATTTCGCATCAACTTTTCTCATGGTACTTTTGATGAATACGACCAACTTTTAAATAACGTCCGGCAGGCCAGTAAAAAAATGAATATTGCCGTGGGGGTAATCGGTGATCTCTCCGGACCTAAAATTCGGATTGGAAAAGTGGCCAGAGGAGGAGTGATGCTCACAAAAGGTCAGGAAGTCATTTTCCAGAAAACGGATATACTGACCGGGGCTGGTGCCTCAGAACCCATTACCTTTTCCACAAATTATCCTGCCTTTATCGAGGAAGTCCAGATCAATCAGCAGGTGCTGCTCGATGATGGCAATGTTCGATTGATTTGTCGAAAGAAAAAAGGAAAAGGAAAGGACAAGAAGCTGATTTGTGAAGTGATTGATGGGGGTTTAATTACCTCTAACAAGGGAGTTAATCTTCCTGACACCACATTGTCGGCTCCGGCCCTGACTGAAAAGGATTATCGTTGTACGGTTTATGCGGTGAAAAAGGAATTTGATTTCCTGGCGTTAAGTTTTGTACGTCGTGCGGAAGATGTTAAACTTCTCAAGTCCTATTTAAAAAAGTTGGGAGTGCGACAATTTGATCCCCTGCGGCATCGCGACCAGCATATTAAAGTAAAGCATATCGACGACCGTTGCACCGGTATTATTCCCATCATCAGTAAGATTGAAAAACCGCAGGCCATTGCCAGGCTTGAGGATATCATTGAAGAAACCGATATGATCATGGTGGCGCGGGGGGATCTGGGAGTGGAAATGGATTTGGCTGAATTGGCAGTGTTGCAAAAACGAATCATCCGGCTCTGCCACGATCATGCCACCCCGGTGATTGTGGCCACTCAGATGCTCCAGAGCATGATTGAATCTCCCACTCCTACTCGAGCCGAGGTTTCGGACGTGGCCAACGCTATTTTTGACGGAGCGGATGCGGTAATGCTATCCGGTGAAACCGCGGTGGGTAAATATCCAGTGGAAGCTGTGCAAATGATGAATCGTATCGCCTGCAAAACCAATGAGTTCCTGCAGAGTCAGCATTTTCAATTTTCCACCCCCCGCAAATTGCAGGAAATGCGCTATCGCACACCCGCTCTGGCTCACGGGGTAAAAAACATAGTGCGCGATATGGAGGCACCTCTGATCATCATGTGGTCACAAATGGGAGGCGGTGCCCTCTATTTATCCCAGCAGCGAATCCCGCGACCAATCCTGGCTTTCAGTTCCAATGAACAAGCCTTGCGCCAGATGTCCATCCTCTACAGCATTACTCCACTCCATATGCCGAAACCCTCCAGCAATTCAGAATTCATTCGCCAGGTTGATAGAATGGTTCTCCAGAAGGGCTGGGCGAAAAAAGGTGAACCAGTGGTGTTCGTCATGGGCGAACCAATCGATCGAATAGGTGTCACTAATAATCTCAGCATTCATTACCTGGGAGAATCAGCCAGTTAGGAAATAATAAAAATTTGAATTTTCTCTCTTCCTGAAAAAATAGGTTTTTCCTGTTTTGAGTAATGGCACCGCCACACTCGCGGCTGAAAAGTTTGTAAAGACCTGATTCTACTCCATTCCTGGTATGGCTAATTTCAACCGGCGTAAACAGGAAATGGATCAATTGATGAGGAATTCAATAGACAGGATTTTAAAAGTTTTGACAGGATCACCTGATTAACATGATGGTGAATGGGACATGCCTGTTCTTTGGTTAAGCTTTGTGCGGTGAAACCTTCTTCGATTATCTGGATTTTTTAGATTTTTGACAGGATCACCTGATTCACATGATGGTAATTGGGTCCCGCCTGTTCTTTAGTAAAGCTTTATTCGGTGAAATCTTTTTCGTTTATCTGGATTCTTTAGATTTTTGACAGGATCACCTGATTCACATGATGGTAATTGGGTCCCGCCTGTTCTTTAGTAAAGCTTTATTCGGTGAAATCTTTTTCGTTTATCTGGATTCTTTAGATTTTTGACAGGATCACCTGATTCACATGATGGCAAAGGGATTCTACCTGTTCTCTGGTAAAACTTTATGCGGTGAAATTTTCTTCGATTATCCAGTTCCCGTCACATTTCAATCATCTCAACTTAACACTAATTTGTGCCATGTCATGTCCATCTTTACATCTAAAAAGAACGCCCAGCCTTGATTGGAATGCCTTCTTATTATAGCCAAATTCATGGTGCGCAGAATATTATCCGGGTCTGACCTTTATGCAGGATGGATAGATCGATTGGTAAAACTGAAATTATTTAAATACGGTGGTTTAATTCAGATATTTTTTTCTTCCTTGTTCTCAGGCTGCGGGGGTTGATCTTGAGGCCAGGATTTCAATTTCAGTTCATCTATGGTGCTTTTTTCCCACAGAGGAATTTTTAAAAGGTAAGCAACCCGGCTAATCATATGCGAAGCCACCGGGGTGGTCAGAAAAATGAAGAGAATGATCAAAATGGCTTCCACAGCAACAAACCAGCTCTTAAAGTAAAGCACAGTAGCCAGAAGCATGAGACCAGAACCAAATGAAACCGCTTTTGAAGCGGCATGCATACGAGTATAGAGATCAGGAAATTTTAAAATACCCAGTGCCGCCAGCATGATAAAAAATGAGCCGGCTATTAAGAGGAATGAGGTTAGAATGGTTATCATCGTGTTACCCGCTTTTCTAAAAATCTGGCAAAGGACACTGTGCCTATAAAAACCACCAGCGCCAGCATGACGGCGGCATTCAAATACACATCCTGATCATAAAAAATAGAAGCCACCACAATTGCCCCCACGAAAATCATTGAAAAAAGATCCAGCGCCACTACCCGGTCGGGTACGGTTGGTCCCAGTGCCAGGCGGATTAATCCTAAAATCGCGGAGATGCTGAGAAAAATCGCTGAAATCAATAAGGCAATGATCAGCGCCAAAGGGTGATTACCGTTCATTGGAAAACCTCATGCAGTTTTTTCAAAAATCCTTCTTTCATGGCCTGGCGTAAACCGTCCGGATCGTCTGCATACATGGCATGGATATAAACAGCCGACTGATCCGGGGCGACATCAATGGCCAGGGTACCGGGAGTCATGGTTACCAGATTTACCAGCAATAAGAGCTCCAGCGATGAATGCACCGGTATGGGGATAACCAGAATTCCCGGCTTCATATGATGGCGGGGAGTAAGAATCTCGTAAGCAATTTTGAAATTAGCCAGAACGACTTCTTTGATGTAGTAGAAGAAAAAGACGAGAATCAAAAGAAGTTTTCTAATTACTTTTTTGATCATGGTCCGCCCTTTACAATTTGAATATACTGGTTCACATTCAACAATTGATCGGCGGCTTTTTGCGCGAGCTGAAAAACTGGTTCGGCCCACAACCCAATAACAATCGTGAGCAGGATCAGTGTAAAAATCGGAATGAAAAGGGAATATCTAATTCCATCACTAAGTATCATGCTTTTTTCAGGTAGCGATATATGCTCCGAAGTCGATTTCCAGAATCCTTCAGCCCAAATCTTGG
>CAYMXZ010000066.1:0-2976 GCA_964394475.1 uncultured Caldithrix sp.
ATTTTCTTCTACTCCAGCCCGGATTGTCGTCCCAACTGAATTTAAGAAATGGGCCGCTCCACTGGGCATTGAGATTGCCTCTTCCCCGTCAGCTGGTCAGTATCGGGTAGAAATTGTTCATCCGAAAAATAATGCAAATTATTATCGACTACCAAACCTGAGACCAGAATTTCAGTCTGTTCGATTTCAGGCCGAATGCTCTCCCTCATCAACTATCTTGTGGTGGTTTCTGAATAACCAATTGATTCAAAAAACAAGTAATACTCATGAATTTCTCTGGCAGGTCTATCCCGGTCATTTTGAATTAAAAGCGGTGATGGAAAATAATCGGGAAATTTTTCATAAAATTGAGTTTGAAGTTCACTAAAATCCAGATTCTGTAGATTTCTGTTAGTATTGATGGGATAGTCAACGTAATTTATGATGTTTGATAATGTATTTCAGCAAGAGCCATCATCAAATGGCAACCGACCATATAGCTAGTTTTAAAATCTTAATTTTTTTCTCATTCATTAAATAATGACAGAATGGCTATGAGAGAATCAATTTCCTGTTTAGATTTGCTTCTGGTAAAATCTTGGCGAATAAGAGAAAGTTCGCCTGAATTTCAACGAGGGAGTGATTCAGGACTTTTATCAGATTATTATTTATAAAATTAAAATCGAGGAGACTGACCATGACAAAAAAGATAATTCTTGCCACATTAGCCGTTTTCATTACCTGGTCTATCCTGGATTTTATTCTTCATGGATATATTCTATCCTCTGCTTATCAAGTCACCGCTTATTTGTGGCGTCCGATGAGCGAGATGAAGAATGGCCTGATGTACGTTGTCAAATTGCTATCTGCCTTAGTTTTTGTCACTATTTACGCCCGGCTTATTTCTCCCAAAAATATGAATTACGCCGTTTCTTTTGGCGTCTTGTTTGGGTTAGGAACGGGAATATCGATGGGATATGGTACCTATTCAGTTATGCCCATTCCTTACTCCATGGCTTTCGGTTGGTTTCTGGGAACCCTGGTCAATACCATTCTCGGCGGTTTTATACTGGGATGGTTAATAACCGAAAAGAAAACTACCTGATTTTAAAAGCCGGCTTTATCTTTCATCTCTGCACCTAACGAATTCAGGAACGTAAAATGAAAAATTCCTTTTTCATCATTTTTTTCTCTTGCATGCTCTTTGTTTCGTCCTGTAGTCATCAAAAAGATTCATCTGGGGCATTTCAGTCCTTGATTGAAGTCGAGAAGTCTTTTGCCAGAGTATCAGCAGAATCAGGTATGCGCGAAGCCTTTATGAGCTATCTGGCCGAAGAGGCCATTATCTTTCGCCCGGAACCAGTTTTGGGTCGCGATAAATATGCCAACAGTCCTACCATCCCGGGGATGCTCATCTGGCAACCTGTTTTCGCAGATATCTCTCGTGATGGGAAATTGGGATATACAACGGGACCCTGGGAATTACACCGGAGTGGTAAGAGGGATTCCGCCGATGCCTACGGGCATTACGTTTCTATCTGGAAACAACAAAAAGACCATTCCTGGAAAGTCGTGATTGATGTGGGCATCTCTCATCCATACCCTGGTTACAATTTGAATGAAGCATTGTTAGAGATCGAGCATCCTTTGTACGATTTAAGTAAAACATTAAATAAAATTCCCAGAAGCAGCCCCGATGTTTTATTAGACCTCGATCGCTCCTTTTCTGATCAGGCAGAAGGGTTGGGAATTTCTAGGGCGTTTCAAACTTTTGCCCATCCCGATCTCCGTCTGTACCGGGAAAATTCACTACCGTTAGTTGGTGTGGAATATGCCTTAACCTACCTGACTGATTTAAATGGTGTGAACCGCTGGACACCCCAGGCTGCTGAACAGGCTTCCTCTGCTGATCTCGGATATACGTTTGGAACAGGAGAATATCGGATTGAAACTGCCGACAGTGTGCAGGTGGAAAAGTTCAGTTATCTGCACATCTGGAAAATTGATTTTGAAGGAAACTGGAAAGTGGTGCTCGATATAACAAATTCCATACCCTCTGAAGCAAATTAGAACGGTTTATAACATCGCTTCCAGCAAATGATTCTATCACCTTTTCACCATGACCTCAGGAAAGATAAATCAATTTACTTATTGGATATCCTATAACAGTTTGTGAAATTTAAAAAAACCTATCATCTCCTCGCATAATTTTCAAAAAAAATTATTTAATCTCTTTCTGGTATCCGTCGATAATGTTGACCATGAATAGATCTGGTTCACATAGTCGTTCATTTTCGCGAGCGAATCCGAAGCGCGTTATGGACAATAGCGCACAGATGAATTCTGCAAAAAAACCAGAAATGCCATTTTTAAGAATACATGATCCGGCCGACCTGAGGACTTCTCCCTTTTTCCTGGATATGGTTCTGGATGACTTAAAGCGAAAGCTTTTTAAACTATTTTAATTTTATTTACTCTTCAAACGAATTCATTTCCCATCTCTGGTCAATACCTTGATCGATTCTGCTTTTCAGAAATTCTATTGCATTACCACGATCCTTCCCTTAAATTTTTGCACTTAAAAACTGAAGGCTTATGGCAAAAATCAAAGAGAAAAAAGCGGATAAAGAAGTACATTTCCATTTTCCATTAACGCGGACGAATTTTTATATCATCCTGGCTGGAATTTTAATTATCGTGATCGGATATATATTCATGTATATACCAGACAACCCCGATGCATTTCTGACTCGCACTCTGGCGCCGATCCTGCTGGTATTCGCTTATCTTATTATTATTCCAATTGGACTTTTCTATCGGGAAAAGAAGGTAGAAAAATAAATTTTTTCGTTCAACCTTATTGGGCGCTTAGCTCAGCTGGTCCAGAGCACTGCCCTTACAAGGCAGGGGTCGCTGGTTCGACTCCAGCAGCGCCCACCAAGAAGATATTTTATATTTTAGATAGTATATTTTAGATTTGATGGTTTTTGCCTTTTT
>CAYMXZ010000066.1:3076-15599 GCA_964394475.1 uncultured Caldithrix sp.
TTTTCGGGTCGCTGGGTAGCCTGTCCGGCACAGGGAAGTGACGGAACTCCAGCAGCGCCCACCAAAAGGATATTTTATATTTTAGATAGTATATTTTAGATTTGATGGTTCTTGCCTTTTTCAACGTCTTTCCGAAAAATCGATCCGGTTAAATATTAAATATAAAATCTAATATCTTAAATATAATTTCTCTCGGATTTATACCCTTTTTATTTTTGACTTGATCTGATCCTTCCCATTTGAATAACTTGAACATTATGTTTCACTGTTCCACATTGAAACAGGTGCAAAATGGAAATCAGAGATGATTTGACTCACGATATTCTAAATTCCATCAGCGAAGGGCTTTTCACTGTTGATAAGTACTTTAAAATAAATTTTTTCAATAAAGCCGCCGAAAAAATTACTGGTTACAAACAGGAAGAGGCCATTGGAAAATTCTGCAAATTCATTTGCCACTCAGATTTATGCCAGACCAAATGTCCCATAACAACTGTACTGGAAAGTGGTCAAAACGTTAGAGACTTAGAAGGAAATATCAGACATAAAAATGGAAAACTCATTCGAATCAGACTCAATGCCTCTATTTTGAGAGCAAAGGATGAGAGTCCAATTGGTGGTGTAATTTCTTTGCGTGAAGTAACCGATTTATACGCTCTCAGAAATCCAGGTGTTGATGGGATTTCTTACCATGGGATAATTGGACACAGCAAAAGCATGCAAGAAATCTTTGAGCTCATCGAAGAGATACGTGATTCAGACGCCACTGTTTTGATCCAGGGCGAGTCCGGTACGGGAAAAGAAATGATTGCTAACGCCATCCAGGCCACCAGTTATCGCCGCGACAAGGAATTTATTAAAATCAACTGTTCAGTTTTCACTCCTCAGCTTCTGGCCAGTGAATTATTTGGTCATGTGAAAGGTTCTTTTACTGGTGCAGTTAAAGATCGACCTGGTCGATTTGAGATTGCAGACCAGGGAACCATCTTCCTGGATGAAATCGCTGAAATGCCCCCCGAAATGCAGATTCAACTGCTCAGAGTTTTACAGGAGGGGACGTTTGAAAGAGTGGGAGAATCGATCACCCGCTACACTGACGTTCGGATCATCGCCGCTACCAATCGAAAATTGGATGCGATGCTTCGCAGCGGTAAATTCAGAGAAGATTTGTATTACCGGCTGAATGTTATCCCCATTACTGTGCCACCCCTGCGGGAACATCCGGAAGACATTCCCTTTTTAGTAAAACATTTTTTAAAAAAATATTCACTATTATACAACAACACCATAGAAGATGTGAGCGATGAAACACTCGACACATTGCTTCATTATCACTGGCCGGGCAATATACGTGAACTTGAAAATGCCATGGAGTATGCCTTTGTGCGGACCCGGGAGGGACATTTGATCAAACGGGAAAAACTACCTTCTACTATACTTGAAAATTTTCCTGCTCGAGGGATGAGTCATGCCTCTCATCCAGTTAAAAACGAAGCGATTAAAATCCTGGAGCTACTTGAACGTCATCATTGGAACCGAACAAAAGTCGCTAAAGATTTAGGCATTGGACGAACCACCCTCTGGCGCAAAATGCGACAAAATAACATCCAATTCCCAGAATAAGGTGTTTACTGGTGAAACAGTTGAAACAAATTGATTCATTATTTTGCTAATTATTTATATTCTCTAAACTTATCGTCTTTAATTTCCTGCTTATTAAATAGAACTGAAACAAATCGTTTCAACGTCCTACTTTTTTAATCATTGTAAATATTAGATTTACACGCTGGCAAAGAAATTGCTTTCTTATATCGGGGGTTTTCACCATGCATGAAATGTTAGGAAACCAACTTTTTCTGGCCCGGAAATATCCGGAAGCAACCAAAAACTTGGAGATTGCTTTTTCCAGAGACCCTGGCAACAAAGCTATTCACAGAAAACTGATCATCTGTTATACCCAAATTGGTAAGGTGAATAAAGCGCTTGAAATGTTCGTTGATCTTATGAAAAAAGATATCAGCTTCATTATTGATATTGATCCCTTAGATGAAGACTGCCCCTGCTCAGAGCTTGTCTCTGTGATGGAAAAAGAATTATCCTCCCAGCAGGATTCTCTCGACTATCATATCATTCTGGGAATTCTGTACCTGTTTTGTGATGTGTCGAAATCTTTATACTATTTTCAGAAAGTTCAAGCACTCAATCCGCAAGATGTAAAAATCCATTGGATCATTAAAAGACTCATTACCTACCAACAACAAAAAACCTATCACTAAAATAAGGAGAATTTATGAAAAGTTTCAAATTAACCATGGTTATAATGACTATCATTCTCGTCGTTCTCCTCTTAAACGCCGAAGCTCAAGTCACCAATGGTCTGCATTATACTCGTGGTGGTAAAAATTTCTGGTACGGTGCGGATACCAGCGTCACAGGTGCCCCGGCTCCCGGTTTTGAGTCGTTGACGAATGTTCCAATCGACCATCCGAATGTGGCCTGCAACAGTTGCCATGGTCCAACCGATGCCAATGGAATTGCCTATTCGGCCTCCAATCCGTATCCCGGTCCAGGTTGTGTTGATTGCCATCCGCTTCCCAATTATACCCCCCTTAGCGAGAACCAGTGCCTCGGATGCCATAGTCGACAAAAAGCCGAAGCCACCACTCTGGGGGGAACAGGCTATCCAGATGTCCATCGAAATGCATCCACACCATTAAAGTGTTGGAATTGCCATGTGAATAGCACGGAAAATTTTAACGATATGCACGGAGACGGCACAATCTATAACTCTCAATTGGAACCAGGGGCCGTCAAGGCCGATTGTCAGAACTCGGGCTGCCATACCCAATTACCAGCTTCCCATAGCAGTCATGATCCGCATGGTGGTGCCCTACATTGCTCTGCCTGCCATACTCGTACTGTGATCGCCTGCTACAATTGCCACTTCGAAAGTCAGGTATTACATGGAATTAAACGTGCCAAACAGCAGATTCACGATTACGTAATCCTGGTTAATCGTGCCAAAGATGGTAAAATCGGAACGGCTACTTTTCAATCTTTATCCTATCAAGGGAATACCTGGGTGGCTTTTGCTCCTTATTATGCTCATACCGTTACAAAAACCAATGCGCGGGTTTGTACCGACTGCCATGTTAATTATGGAGGTTCAGTAGCGGCTATTCAGCAATATAACAGCACCGGTCACATTCAATTCGCTACCTGGAACTCGAATGATAGTACCCTCAGCTGGCTCCACGGCGTAGTCCCTCTCCCGGCCGATTATCAACGATCTTTTAAAATGGATTTCATTACCTTCAACGGTGATCCCAGTTCTCCACCTACCGCCTCTAAAAATTGGTCTTTCGTCGAAGGGGATTGGGATGGGCACCAATTATTCTTTGCTACTCCGTTGACCAAAGTGCAAATGGCCAAAATTGGTTTTGATACCACTTTAACAGCCATCGATGATCAACCAACCGGTGCACTGCCCGCTACCTTTGGTTTACAGCAAAATTATCCTAATCCTTTTAACCCTGCTACGACCATTTCTTTCCAGCTTCCTCGCTCCATGTCGGTTAGCCTGGTCATCTATGATATCCATGGCAAAAAAGTGCAAACACTATTGGATAACCAGAACTTGACTCCTGGCAACCACTCTTATAATTTCTATTCAAAAGGGCTGGCAAGCGGTATTTATCTTTATTCCCTGATTACAGATGATTTCACTCAAACCCGTAAAATGTTTCTGATGAAATAAGAACAGTCAATCAAACAAGCTTTTTAGTATAGAAAGGGGCATCCAGAAGATGCCCCTTTTTATTTCGCCTCAGGTGAAATCCCCATCCAAAATAAAAATCGATGAATAACGGGTTGCGGAGACGGAAATATAAAAAAATTACTGCAGAAAATATTTTTCATAAATAACTCATGGTTTCTCGGGAAGCACCAGTACCAATTTTTATAAGAAACCAATTTTTTCATAAGTTTCACACTAATCGCTACTGTCAAACCTGTTTTTTAAAAAATTCAGCCATCGGAAAGCAAAATTTATTTTTTTTATGATTATTGATTCAACTCCTAATAATTTGAAGGTCTTACCAAGATTCACAACGAATTGAGTAAACGCAAAATGTAGAAGTAATTTTATCTAAACCTTAAATTGAATAAGGAGTATTATAGTACCTATCCATTGATAATTGATTTTGGCAGTCATTTTACCCTAACTCCAACCCCTTTCCCTACCGGTAGGGAAAGGGGTAAGGGAATAGGGTACACGAAAAAGACATGTTAGGTAAATGTTGTATTTTTTATAAAAATCAGTTTGTAAATATTTAATTATAAAAACATCTTTTTGGAGCTAAAGCAATAATCATATTTTTTTACAAAACTTTTTACCAATCAGCAATTTATTTTATAATGGTCAATCATTGTTTGGTCAAACCATGAAACCTTCCGAAACGGTTTATCATTAAATCATCGATAGAAATAAGTAATCGACGGCCTCATAAGTGGTTCAGTCATGGATGAAAAAAATGCTTGAGTGAATTCCATGGCCAGACTTTACTTTGAATAAATAAGGGAATATCTCTTTGATCAATATAAAAATGATATTTTTCTCGAAAGACAAATTATCTTTTATTTTCGAATCAATATTTTAACAGGAAATTCTAAAAATGCTTAAACAAAAATTACTTTATGTTTCCATTTTTGCCATCGCCATGGGTTTACTGGAAGCAATTGTGGTGGTGTACCTCAGAGAAATTTATTATCCAAATGGATTTGATTTCCCTTTGGCTATTACCACCCCAAGAATTTTTCTGGCCGAGTTATCGCGTGAAGTATGCACCCTTATTATGCTTCTTTCAATTGCATTACTGGCTGGACAAAATCCACTGCAACGATTTGCCTATTTTCTCTTTACTTTTGCCGTCTGGGATCTGGTGTATTACCTGGGTCTCAAAATCTTTTTAAACTGGCCCCCTTCGCTTTTAGCCTGGGATGTACTGTTTTTAATCCCTATCACCTGGGTCGGTCCGGTTTTGGCGCCAGTCATTTGTTCCTTAACAATGATTATCTACGCCATGGCTATTTTTCATATTCAGAGCAAAAAGCCTGATTTTTATTTACGATTCAATGAATGGTTTTTCCTTTTCAGTGGAGCCGCTCTGATCTTCTTTACTTTTATCTCAGATTTTCTGAAAATTATTCTCACTCACCGTTCCCTTCCAGAGCTTTTTACTTCCTCTGAAAACAAATTAATTCTCCATCTGATTTCTACCCATATACCCACTTACTTTAATTGGCCATTATTTGGCCTGGGATTAGTAGTAATCTATTTCTCTTTATTCCTATTTGTACAGCGATCTCTCAGCAGAAACCCTGGTCCGAGCTAAAATTGAATTCAAAAGAATTCTTAGAAAAACCTCATATAATTTTATTCATTCGTTGATTCCAGTAATTATCGTACTTTCCCAAAATTTCGATTCACTCGAAATCTGCTTGATTATGTTATATATTTCACCGAGATGAGACGGCGTTTTTATAAATTGCCAGACTTAAAAGATTATCAGAAAATGTCAGAGGACTTTTTGTGAATGTTCATAATTTAGACTACATTTTTAAACCCAAACGAATCGCACTGATTGGCGTTTCCACTAATCCTAATAGCGTAAGTGGAAGGGTTCTTGCTAACCTGGTCGGCAGTGGATTCCGGGGAGTGGTGTATCCGATTAATCCCACCGAGGAAGCTGTAATGGGAATTCCATGTTTTCCGGATGTGAAATCGCTTCCTAAAACCCCCGATTTAGGAGTCATTTGTACGCCAGCCGAACAGGTTCCGGCGGCGGTGAGGTCTTGCGGTGAAGCCGGAATTAAAGGGATTATCATCATTTCCGCTGGCTTTAAAGAAGTCGGGGAACATGGTAAAAAACTTGAAGAGAGCATCAAAACCGAGCAGTCCAAATTTGAAGGAATGCGCATTATTGGTCCCAATTGCCTGGGGATCATTGTTCCAGAAATGAATCTCAATGTCAGTTTTGCTCCCCACCTGCCTGCGAAAGGTCATATTGCTTTCATTTCCCAATCGGGTGCGCTGTGCACGTCGGTATTGGATTGGGCGATGGATGAAAAAATCGGATTCTCTAATTTCGTCTCCATTGGTAACGCACTTGACGTGGATTACGGTCACCTGATCGATTACTTTGGTGAGGATGAGAATACCAAATCCATTCTGTTATATATCGAGTCGATCAACAACGCGCGGAAATTTATGACGGCTGCCCGGGCTTTTGCTCGCACCAAACCTATCATTGCCTATAAAGCCGGCCGATTTCCAGAATCTGCCGCGGTAGCCGCTTCCCACACCGGGGCACTGGCCGCTGAAGATGCTGTCTATGACGCTGCCTTTCAGCGAACCGGTTTGGCTCGCGTATACGATATTGGAGAAATATTCGATTGTGCGGCATTAATTGGCCGCAATAAAATTCCACAGGGCGCTCGACTTGCCATCGTCACCAACGCTGGTGGTCCAGGAGTAATGGCCACCGATGCGCTCCTTGCAGCGCAAGGAGTATTGGCCGAATTATCGACCGAAACCCTGGAAACTCTGAATCAAAACTTGCCACCCATGTGGTCTCGACGAAACCCGGTAGATGTATTGGGTGACGCTCGTTCGAAAAGAATCGCTAAAGCGGCAAAAATTGTACTGGAAGATAAAAATGTAGATGCCCTGCTGGTTATTCTCACACCCCAGGCCATGACCAATCCAGTTGCCGCCGCGAAGGAAATTGGTGAACTCCAGCAAACGACCCGCAAGCCTATCCTGGCTTCCTGGTTAGGTGGAAAAATTATGCAGGAAGGAATTCGAGTTCTCAATGAATACGGAATCGCCTCCTACAAAACTCCTGAACAGGCCGTGAGGGCATTCATGACGCTGGTCGCCTATTCCCGAAACTTGCAAACTCTTTATGAAACACCGCGGGACATTCCAGTTGAATTCACTTTAAATCGAAAACTTATTCGTCAGGAATTCAACTCGATTCTGAAAAAAGATCTATCGATCCTGTCCGAAATTCATTCCAAAAAATTATTATCGGCCTATGACATTCCCGTCAGCATACCTCTGCTGGCGGAAGATGAATCGGCTCTTTTAAAAATGGCCAACCAGATTGGGTATCCGGTGGTCATCAAAATTCACTCACCTGACATTACTCATAAGACTGATGTTGGAGGAGTAAGGCTAAACATCATGAACGATGAGCAAGCTATCGCCGCCTACAAAGAAATAATGAGCAGAGCCCAAAAAGAAAAACCATCTGCTCATCTGCAGGGAGTGACCGTTCAACCGATGATTCAGAGAAGTGACTCGCTTGAACTTATCCTGGGAATAAAGAAAGATGTCACCTTCGGCACGGTGATCTTAGTCGGAAGCGGGGGAATTGCCTCCGAACTTTTCGCCGATAGATCACTGGGATTTCCCCCATTAAACGAACGATTAGCGCGACGGATGCTGGAAGAACTCAAAATCTGGCCGCTCTTAAATGGCTATCGTGGGAAACCTGCCGTTCATCTGGATAAACTTATCGAAGTTATTATCCGACTTTCCTACCTGGCGGCCGATTATCCGGAAATCAGTGAACTGGATATTAACCCGTTACTGGTTTCTCCGCAAGATGTTATTGCCCTGGACGCTCGTATGGTTATTGACCGCACGATAACAACCCGGCCTTCGGAAAAATACGCTCATTTAGCCCTCAAGCCTTACCCCGAAGAGTATGTCACCCGGGTCAAATTAGTAGACGGCTCTCAGGTAGTTTTTCGACCCATCAAGCCCGAGGATGAACCGCTTTGGATGGAATTATTAGCCAGTTGCTCGAAGGAATCTATCTATCAGCGTTTCCGCTACTTTTTCCAGTGGGCTTCTCACGAGGTAGCTACCCGCTACTGTTACATCGACTACGACCGTGAAATCGCTATCGTGGCAGAAATACAGGAAAACGGGAAACGGAAACTGTTGGGAGTCGGTCGCCTGATTGCCGATCCAGAGCACCAATCGGTGGAATATGCCATACTTATTACTGATAAATGGCAGGGAAAAGATTTGGGGAATCTGCTAACGGACTACTGCATAGAAATCGCACGCCGCTGGGGATTGAAAAAGATTGTCGCTCAAACTACCACCGACAACCATCGTATGATTGCCATGTTCCAGAAGAGAGGATTCGAGATTCGAATAGATGAGCAAACCTCTGCCGTGGATGTGGAAAAATTGATCAATTAAAGATCTATTTATTCAACGAAAGTCAAGCAATAAGCGAATGGGTTCTTGTTGCTTTTTGAGTGAGAACATCACTTTTTACTTTAATAAGCTTATGATTTTTGTCGAATATATATGGTGCTATGTGCGTGAAACTTTTCAAAAAACAGCGGGAAAAAAGAAAGTACATCCGTCATCCAATATCAATTCCCATCGAGTATCGGGTATCTGGGGAAAGCGACGCGACTACTGACCTTACCCAGAACATCAGTTTGGGCGGACTGTGTTTTCAAACAAATTCTTATCTGAGAATAGGTGCGATCATTCATATGCGTTTCCCTACCATAAATAATGATTATAAAGTAGCGGGTAAAGTGGTCTGGTGTTCAAAGCAAGGAGAGAAAATAGAAACGGGGGTTCAATTCCAAAACGAAAACGATGCCCATCATGTCAAAATGATTGAAGAAATTTGCCACCTCCAGGAACACCAGAAAAAGAATTCCCGATAAAAAGGGGACGACGCTTCTTTTTTTATCTCATCATGATTATAAGTTTTCAATCCGACGAACGAAAACTTTTCGACAATCTTTATTTTCACTTTCTGATTTTACTTGATATATTTCTTCTAAACATTTGAATGGATTCATTCGTATACTCAATAAAATTAATTTTTATTTTGTTAAGGACGAGAAATGTTAACAATCAATGAAGTAAAAGCCGGGGATATAGTGATACTGCGGGTTGCTGGTAAGATGCTCGATGCCGATGCCGGGGCGTTATCAGAAAAAGTAAAGGAATTGATAACTATGGGAATCCGGAAAATCATTCTCGATCTAAGCGGTATCAATTTAATGAACAGCTGCTTTGGTCTGGGAATTATCGCTTCCTGCTGGGGAAATATGAATCGCGCACAGGGGAAATTGGTGATTGCCAATCCCAGTCCGAAGGTGAAAAAACTTTTAGAGATTACCAAACTCAATCAGGTTTTTTGCATTTTCCCGTCAGTGGAAGAAGCAAGAATAAATCTCGATTAAAGTAAGGCTGATTGATGAACCAGGTGGTTAGAGTCACGGTTTTCCAATTTCTTTTTTTAATATCGAAACAACCCTGAGAACGCTGGTCTCAACCTCGGGGGTCAGATCAGTTGAGAAACAGTTATAATCTCGCACTACCACACCATATAAAACAACCACTGGTGCCGGTTGGCAGTGACGAAGAAAAAATAGCAATTCCTGTAATCCTTGTTGATGCACAGAGAGAAAATTTACCTCCTTGAGTTCAATTTCATCTAAATCAGCTTGCACAATTGTCCCCGTTGGCAGATCGGACTCAACCGCATCTACTAAAATTACTTTCTTTCTTCCCTCAATATATGGAATAAGTCCCAGTCCGTAAGTACCTCCATCCATGACCTCTACATTATCCTTCAGGGGTATTTTCTCCAGCTGGCGAATAATATGAATACCGACTCCCTCGTCTCCCATCAAAAAATTTCCAATACCTAAAACCAGGGTATCTTTTTTGCTGGTTTCCATCAAATTTCCGCTTCACAGCGTTACTTTTTCTTCACGGTGAGAATAATTAAAATTACCGACTGACCCAGGATGAGACAAAATTTAACAAAAGTAATACGTTTCCAGAGTATCCTTTGATAAAATTTACCAATTAATAGTCTGGACAGTACGATATTACTAATGAATCCAACTTTTCTAATTTCAAAAGAAAGTGAACCTATACTAATCTAAAAGATCGAACGCTTCTTTTAACTCCAGCTATATGAACGGCGCAGGCAATGCACGGGTCAAAAGATCGAACAATACGAGCCAATTCAAAAGGATTATTTACATCTTCAACGGTGGTCCCCAGCAATGCTTGCTCAATTGGTCCCGGTTTTCCTCGATCATCTTTAGGAGAGGCGTTCCAGGTGGTTGGAACGATTGCCTGATATCTCGCAATTTTCTGGTTCTTAATTAAAATCCAATGGCCTAACGCACCCCGGGCGGCGTCCCATAAACCCATTCCCTCGGCTGATTCGGGAATCTGATGAGGGACACAAACGGGTTCCTCTAACTTTACCTGCATAACCATATTCTCAATTTCATCGGCTACAATCTTACACTCCAGCGCTCTCATCAAATGTCTTCCCATGACGGAGCAAAGCTCCTCCGCATCGATTTGTAAGCTTTTCATCATTTCATCGATCAATTGATTTATCCTGGGATTCGTAGCCGACATATAAGCAATTTTCAAGCGAGCTAATGGTCCAACCTCATAACTCTCTCCGTCATAACGAGGCGCTTTGAGCCAGCTATATGCTCCGGGTTTGTAAGGGTCAGGTGAGGTTTCACTTATGCTGGGATGGAGATGGCTCTCTGAGTTATACCACGAATACTTTACATCCTCATATATCCGCTGAACATCTACTGGCAACAGTTGCCCTTTGGAGATCCTGGCCATCTGGAAAAATCGCTTACGCTTGCTGACATCTGGTTCAGAATCCAGATCAAATAAACCAAAAGAGAGAAAATTATTACATCCCCTTCCTACCTGGAAATAATCCCGGTAAATTTGAGCGATAGTTATAACGTCAGGGATATAAACATTGTCGATAAAATCTCTTAAATCTTTTGCGCGCCACAAAGAGGTTGTAATGTTGTCTATTCGAGGAATAATGGTTACTCCACCGGGTGTTATCGAAGCCATGTGCGGCATTTTACCAGACCATATTGCACAAAGTTCGTGTGCTTTTAACCTGATCTGGTAGGCCTGAATGTAATGTTCAATTAATTTTTCTCTTACCGTATCTGGAACCCGGTAATCCGCCTCATATCGAGGAGTAAATGGGGGAATATCAGGGCCGCGGTAATAATCTAATGAAGCAAGATGATAAAAATGGAGAACGTGGGACTGGATATAATTGGCTGCTTGCATGATATTCCGAATTATTCTACCATTATCGGGCGGCATGATTCCAAAGGCATTGTCAAGCGCCTGGGAAGAAGCTATCGCGTGGGGCGTAGGACATACGCCACAAAATCGCTGGGTAAGTTGTACAGCATCTACCGGATTTCGACCAATTAGAATCTGTTCGAATCCTCGATAAAGAGTTCCTTTCGTTTTCGCTTCGACCACTCGTTTATTATTGTCAATAATGGCTTCTATATCCAGATGACCTTCAATTCGGGTCAATGGATTAATCTTGATGGTATTTTTAATGGTTTTCATGTGTGCTTACCTCCGCTGATAAATTGGTGAGTGTTCATCTGGAAAACCCTTTTCTGTACACCCAATACAGGGAGATCCTGCTGCAATACACCAATTCACGCTACCATTCCACAAACGAATGGGACAGTCGGCATTGGTAAATGGTCCTTTGCACCCCAATTCGAGCAAACATCCTTCTTCACCAAAATTCTCGGCAAATATTCCTTCATCCAGAAAGTCCCTATTAATACAGCGATTATGTACCGAACGACCATAAAACAATTTTAATCTTCCATGCTGATCAATTTCTTTTTCTTTTGGCATACCATATAAAAGTATTTTTGCAACCGTACCAATAAACCAATCTGGGTGACATGGACAACCGGGGACGTTGATAACAGGCGTATTGATCTGTAGCATCTGGAAAACGTCTTGCGTTCCCATGCTGCCGCTTGGATTTGGCGAAGCAGCCGATATTCCTCCATACGATGCACATGTTCCTACCGCCAGAACAACCATTGCATGCGGCGCTAAAAGCTTTGTCCAGTCTAACATCGTTATTGGTTTTTCATCCTCACCGATATAACCATAAATTCCGCTATCGCGAGTTGGAATTGCTCCTTCAATAATAAGAACATACTTTCCATGATGATTTTTTGCGGTTTCTCTGGCTGTCTCTATCGATAGAGATCCGGTTGCAGCCATTAAGGTTCCGTGGTAGGAAAGAATTAATTGGTGCCCGGGAAGGATTTGCTCTAATATAATATTTTTAATACTGGGGTGAATAGTATTGATCACCGAAACAGAACAACCACTACATGTAGAATTTTGCATCCAGATGATTGGATATTCTTTTACTGCTTCTTGTATGGCCTGGGCGAGTTTGGGTAAAAATTCTGCTAAAAAACCAGTTGCAAGAGGAACACCAGCAGCCCACCGTAAAAAATCTCTTCTCGTGATTTCCTTTGAGGCTGACATATTTGCTTCCTCCTAAAGTTTAGTTTAGCTTACCCTGGATTTTTTACATTCGCATCACTCTCTCATTTTTTGCAGAAAATTTATTTA
>CAYMXZ010000067.1:0-13383 GCA_964394475.1 uncultured Caldithrix sp.
CTTAAGAATTTGTCTTAAAATTACAAAAAAAGTCATCACGGCGAAAATACATTTTCAGACAGGATAAGGTTGTAAGAGAGACTGGATAACCGGATTGACAGGATAAGAAAAATCAGTTTCAGACGGGATAAGGTTGTAAGAGAGACTGGATAACCGGATTGACAGGATAGAAAAAAAATGGTATCAGACGGGAGAACGTTGTAAGAGAGACCGGATAACAAAATTGACAGGATAGAAAAAAACGGTTTCAGACAGGATAAGGTTGTAAAAAAGACTGGATAACAGGATTAACAGGATAAGAAAAATCGGTATTAAGAGGGTATCTCAATCAAGCGAAGATATATGATCTCAGTAACAAACGAATGAAAAAATATATTAGCTTCAATAAAAAATGATAAAGATAATCTTCATTTTATAAAAACCAGTTGTCGGCAGGTTGAAAAATTCCTGGAAACCAGATGCAGAATGTAGATCCCGGAACTGACCGTATGACCCAAATCGTCATCCCCCTGCCAGATAATTTCTTTCAGACCCGTGTTCTGATAGTCGTCTGCTAACGTCTTCACTTCTTTACCCAGTAAATCGTAAATTTTCAATTCAACCCAGGCTGATTGGGGCAGATAATAGCTGACAGTCGTAGTGTGATTAAAAGGATTGGGAAAATTCTGGTAAAGGATTGGACTCTGAGCCACTGGCGGTGATAGTGAATAAACTGAAGTTGGAACAAGTCCCAGGTAGTCAATTATTCCATGCACCAGTGCATAAGCCGTGGTATCGTAAGCGCCGGCTACCATGATATTGGTATCTTCGTAGGTAAGGGCCATTACGGCTTCGGCATAATTTATCCAGAACCATCCTTCGGGAAAGTAAGGAACCGTTCCGGTGGTCCAGCTGATGCTATAGTACCATGGTTCGAAACCGTTGACAAAATAGGATCTCACTCCATTAATAAAATTCTTTTCCAATAGAGTGTATTGATAGGAAGTGCCGGCAGAATCGTGATAGTAAAAATATCTTTTGGTATGACCTGAGGCATGCATATTCAAGGCAACTTCAATTGGAGCCGTGGAATTCATCAATTCCAGAAATCGATTCTTTAAAGCCGCAGATTCTGGTTCCATGGGATTAGCTGTCCAGTTTCTTTCCAGATCTACTCCATGGGCATTTTCGCGGGGATATCCTAATTCTACTCCATCTGGATTATACATGGGAATAATATAAAACGTGCAGTTCTCTCTGACGAACTGAGCGAGGGGATTTTCGGAGGTAAGCAGGTTAATGATTTCGTTTGTTACCCAGAAGGCCTGTACTTCACTGGGGTGGGTACGGGCGTGGATAAAAATAGTTCTTCTGTTGATAGGGCCGGGTGGATGATTAGCAGTAATGGTCAGTTGCCAGATGGCGCGATTTTGAACACTGGCCCCGACGGAATCCACAGTTACATATGGACTTTGTCTCCAGCGTTCCAAATCGATGAGCAAGCTATCATAACCATAACCCCAGTTGGATCCGAGAATTTCCTGCATCCGAATCGCCAACTCCTGATCAAATTGGCATTTGTCAATTAATTCATCGTGCATGGTGATGTTCGGATGGGGAATAATTTGAAGTTGAGGAAAGAATAGCGGTGGGAAGGATAGATAGAAAAAGACCAGCAATTTCACAAAATTTTTCATCTTCATTTTCCCTTCATCGTTCCGATCAGGTTTTCTTGGAAGGTATGAATTTCACATTTCACTTTCCAAATTCTAAAATCAACTTGGATGAAAAATAGATGGGCTTCCGAAGGAAAACAAGTGAAAACACAAAGAAAAATTTTTCAATCTCTTTCATCGTAAATGATTATGAGATAAATAAAATAAAGAAAAGAACATTCCATTCTTTTGTAAGGAATCGCTGCCATGGAGGGGGCTGCACCAAAGCAGTTTCATTCTGTTTAAAAATGACAGCCATGAACAAAGAGTGATAGTTCACCTTTTTTAGAAGGCCCGTTTTTTTAAAACTACTTGAGGTAACCCGATGAGTAAAGGGAAAATCCTTCTTCCGGTTATCCAAAATATTCAATTAAATCATTTTGGCTGGTATGTCAATTTAAAGAGGTTCACAACTTGCTTTAAAAAAAAATGAAAATTGGTCGATAATGTGAAAAGTTTTGATGATAGCGAAGCGGGTAAATTTTTAGAATGAATTTAGTAGTTCAAGAAAAAAGTGGGTTCATTATAAAAAATGTATTGTTTGTGAAAAGTGCTCATTGATAATCTGGATATAGAATAATGTTCTGTCGAGTCTGTAAATCTGAGATTCCGCTAAATGCGCGGTTCTGTCCGCAGTGTGGTGCATCGTTAACCAGTAAACCGGTCAATGTAAATTCCGTCCCGGACCGCCTAGAATTGATAAAAGAATATATTCCGCCGGAGTTAGCTTCAAAGATACTGGAGGCGGGGAGGAAAATTGAAAGTGAGCGACGGCATGTTACGGTGATGTTCGCTGATGTTACCGGTTTTACGGCGCTTTCCGAACAGATCGATCCAGAATTGTTATCTAACCTATTAAATGAATGTTTTAAGGAATTGGTATCAGTAGTCCACAAATATGAGGGGACAGTGGATAAGTTCATTGGTGATGCCATTATGATTATCTTTGGGGCACCACTGGCTCATGAAAATGATCCGGAGCGGGCGGTTCGCTGTGCGCTGGATATGATGGAGGATATCAAGCGATTTAATGTGGTGAGTCAAATCAGTCTTTCCAATCCTATTACTTTGCACATCGGGTTGCATTCTGGAATAGTAGTGGCCGGGAATGTGGGAAGTGATATGCGGATGAATTATTCGGTAGTGGGGGATACCGTCAATTTAGCTTCTCGTCTGGCTCAACTGGCGCCTCCCGGTGAAATTTTTATGAGTGATCAAACCTATAAAAGTGTTTCGCATTTAGCCGTGACTGAAGGGCCTTATCGGTTATCTATTCGTGGGAAGGCTGAACCGGTGATGGTGTATAAACTGCGATCAATTAAGGAAATTTTTGGGCAGGATTCCAATAGGCCGGCCGGGAAATTTTTTGTGGGACGGGATAAAGAGCTTCAAAAAATTGAACGCTTTTTAGAATTGTCGAAGAATAAATTCGGTTTCAATCTGTTTATTCGTGGTGAAGCCGGGGTTGGAAAGAGTCATTTGAAAGATGAAATTTATCGCCGCGCCATCCCAAAAGGAATCCGGCCAATAGAAGGATTATGTTCCAGTTTTGAAATTAACACTCCCTATTATTTGTGGAATACTCTGGTTCGGGGAATTTTTCAAATTGATCTGGATCTCTCTGAGGCGGAGGTGAGAAGTCTTTTACATCGTCAGGCCATCTCTTATGGGTTAGTTAAAGAAGAGCCATATATCGCCGCCCTCATCGGTATTCGGCATGAACATTTGCCGGAACAAGACCCTTCAAGCCGTAAGCTGAAAATATTTGAAGCCACTGCTGCTCTTCTGAAAAATTATGTGGCGAGGCATCAAACCATTATCATTCTGGAAGACCTGCACTGGATTGATCGTTTCTCCCAGGAACTGCTTTACTATCTCTTATCGAAAAATCAAACTCCACCCACTTTACTGGTGGGAATTTATCGCCCCGAGTATACGCATGCCAAGAATGTGGAAGCGCATGGAGAGGTGATTTCGCTGAACCGACTAAATCGTGAAGATTCTATGAAGCTGATGCGGATGCATCTGGACGCCGATCACATTCCACAGCAGGTGGAGGATATTATTTTTACCCGAACAGAGGGAAATCCGTTTTATCTTCAGGAAATTATCAAGACCATGCTGGAGAAGAACATCATCATCGTCGAAAACCGACAAGTGAAACTGCTGCAGAGGAATTTTGAATCGGTGATACCGGGCACCATCCAGGGAATTATTATGGCCAGGATTGACAGCATTCAGGAGAGCATTAAGAGCGTGCTGTTTAGTGCCGCAGTCATCGGCCGGGAGTTTTCGCGACCGATTCTGGAGCAGGTGGTGGATGTTAAAGCCGGTCTGGATCAGAAATTAAACGAATTAAAAGCGCTGGAACTTATTCTGGAAAAACAGGAAGCACAGGAATTTGATTACTTCTTCAAGCATTACCTGATCCAGGAAGTGGCTTACAACACGATTCTTATCAACAAACGCCGGGAGTTGCATGCTGCCATTGCCAATGCCATTGAGAAGTTGTACTCTGATCGCTTACATGATTTTTATGAAGTTTTAGCCTTCCATTATGAGAAAGCCGAGATGTGGGAAAAAGCGGCGGAGTATCTGGGACGATCCGGACATAAGATTCAGCAGATATACACCAAAGAAGAATCGGCTGGTTTTTTTAAGCGCAAAGAAGAGGCCATTAAAAAAATTTATGAATCTCAGAGCCGGAAAAGAAGTTTAGGGGGAACGCTGCGCAGCATTACTCCTCCTCTATTCGCCATGCTGATTCCCATCATGCCCATTTATGCCTATGTGATTTTGTTAGGAAAAAATTTACATTTTAACCTTTCTCAGTCTTTGCCAGCCGTCATCATCGCCAGTATTCTGTGTTTGTGGTATGCAATTACTTTATGGTTTCTGGGAGTGGTCCCCTTTCTACGGGGGAAGCCTAAACTATATGATTTGCTGGAAAACCAGTTACGAATCATTTTTGAAGATGGTTCTTCCCATATCATCCATTTCAATATGATTCAGTCGGTTCGATTTGTTGATTCTGAGATACGCAAGTCCCGTTCGTTCGGTCGAAAGCTGATAGATCCCTTCTGTCGAGTGGCCACCACTCGCAAATTGACGTTTTACGGCTGGTTAAGAGATGTGGTTTTCAATTTTCTCCCTCCCTATTCTTTTGGCCTCAATTCGCGGGAAGGAGAAATTCATATTCAAAAAAAGAAAGGTTATCGTTTCTTGAGATTTATTTTCCCCTGGTTGAATTCACCAAAAAGATGCAAAGATATCAGCCTTTATCCGTACGATGCCTGGGAATTTTTTGAGCAATCCCGTATCGCTTTCTACAGCTGGAAACGGCAGGAAAATCCCTGAGGTTGTTTCAGCAAATAATTTTCTATCCGATCAAAAGAAAACGAAAAGCAATTCATTTCCTAATGAAAATAATATCTCGCTCCGATAGCGGCATTCAGGTCGAGATCGGTTTCAGGCGCCAGATTCATGATGGGGACTATTTCTATAAACAAGTCAATGGGGACCTCCACCAGAAAAAAAGTCAGGCCCAGCGGGAATCTGATTCCAAATGTATTATTATCCTCGAATCTGAAGCGACCACCAACACCGTAATAAAAGGGAATCGAATGCTGGTCGATATGGAGGAGACGCCGATTATGAAAAAGGTAATCGGCGTGGAGGTGAAGAGCATCTTTGTCTCCAAATGACCAGGCCAGAGCGCCATCAATCGCCCGGGATTTGTTCATCCACTTTTTGAAACTGATTCCAGTAGGCTCTCCAATAATCACTCCCAATCCCAAACCCTTTGGTTGGGCACTGGCGGACAGGTGGCCCAGCAGTAAAAATAATACAATCCATTTTTTCTTTAGTCCAGTTTTCAGAATCTGATTCATTCTTTGCACTCTCCATTAATATCAGTTTAATAACTCAGTCATTCCGGCTATCAATAATATATATTCGGCATGGTGGTGATGTAATAAGAGAAATCATTTTGAGCAATTTTTTTGTACCGTTATACCGTTATACCGTTATACCGTTATACCGTTATAACGGTATAACGGTACAACGGTACGTCACAGTCTCTTGTTGATCTCACTATCTATTTGTTCGTATTTCTTATATTCGCCTTGTAACATTCTGGTCCGCTGAAACGTAGAGGGAAATTAATTGAAGTCAAAAGAGAATATCAAGATGTGTAAAATTCTGGAGGTGTATTGCAGTGAATAATAAGCGAATGAAATGGATAGCAGGGATAGGGGTTGTCATTGTTTTGATTTCTATTGGTACCATTTTCCTTAAATCCGGATCGGGAAATGAAGGGAATAAACGGGCCACGGTTGAGGTCAAGAGGATGAATATTATCGACAAAGCGCTGGCGGTGGGTTCGATTGAGCCGTTGAATGAAATTGAAGTGAAATCGAAAGTGTCGGGCGTGGTGGGAAAATTGTTTGTGGAAGTAGGCAGTTTTGTGAAAGCGGGAGACCCATTGGTAGAGGTTAAACCGGATCCCACGCCGATGGAGTTAGCCCAGGCGAAACGTGATGTGGAAATGGCTTCTATCGAATTGGAAACCTTAGCCAAGGAGTTAGAGCGTGCCAGGCAGCTGAAGAGCAAAGGTTTGCTTTCGGATCAGGAATATGAAATGCTGACGCAGCGTTATGACGAAGCTAGGCTGAGACATCAAATTAGTAAAGAGCGCCTGGACTTAATTGAAAAGGGACGGGTAAAGATAGCCGACACGGATATCGAAACGGTAGTGAAATCCCCCCTCACCGGTTACGTTCTGGAAAAGAATGTGAATCTGGGCGATCCGGTGGTGCCACTCACTTCTTATCAGCCAGGTACAGCACTTTTGCGCATGGCAGATATGAAAGATTTAATTTTTAAAGGCACGGTAGATGAAATCGATGTGGGAAAAATCAGTGAAGGAATGCATTGTGAATTGCAGATTGGAGCCCTGCCCGGAAAGAACGTCACCGGTCATGTCACCTTGATTTCTCTGAAAGCCAGAAAAGTAGACAATACCACGGTTTTCCCGGTAGAGATTAAAATCGATAACACCGATGGAGCCGTTTTGCGAGCCGGCTTTTCGGCCAATGCTCATATCATCATTGCCCGGCGGGAAAGTGTTCTGGCTATTCCGGAACGGGTGGTTACTTTCCAGAATGATTCGGCATTTGTAGAAATTCCGCTCGGTGAAAAGGGTTCTGAAAAACGCTACATCAAAACCGGGCTGAGTGATGCCATTCATATCGAAGTTATTGAAGGTTTGAAGGAGGGAGAAGCGGTACTGGAGAAAGAAGCAAAGAAGATTACTTAAAAAATAGATATTACGGTCTGATGGTTAAAGGTAAAACATAAATTCAAATATTCCCATTCTATCAAGTGGATTTTAACGAAAAATGAACCGATTGATCGACGATTTAAAAGAAATTTTTAGTTACCTTCGGCAGTATAAAGCTCGCACAGCAATGACCATGTTCGGTATTATCTGGGGAACGTTCACCGTTATTCTGCTATTGGCATTCGGGGTGGGTGTAAAGAAACAGTTGAGTGTGAATATGCATGGAATGGGAGAGGGAATTGTGATTTGCTGGCCAGGTCGAACCAGCATTCCCTATCAGGGGTATGGCAGAGATCGGCAGATCCGTCTCACAGAAAATGAGATTGAGTTAATTCGTGGTGAGGTGAAGGAAATTGTGCGCATCAGTCCTGAATTTCAGAAGTGGGGTTCGGTAGTGAGTGTTGGAGACCGTATTAACCGGCCCAATGTGACGGGGATTATTCCGGAATATGGTCCGATGCGCAATATCTGGCCGGAAGCCGGAGGTCGCTGGCTCAATGAACTGGATGTAAAAAATAAGCGGCGAGTAGTTTTTCTGGGTAATCGTTTACGTGATCTGTTGTTTGGAGATAATGCCAATGCAATCGGTAAATATGTGTCAATTGATGAGATCCCCTTTCTGGTAGTTGGGGTCATGAAAGACAAGACCCAGTCCTCTTCTTACAGTCAACGGGACCGTGATAGAGCATTTATTCCCATGACTACCCACAAAGCGGTTTTCGGTCAGCACTACGTGGAAAATTTTGTTTATCAAATTACTGATCCCCGGCAGGGGAAATTCGTGCAAAATAAAGTGTACAATGTGCTGGCCAAAAAATTTACGTTCGATCCTGATGATAAAGAGACTCTTGGGATCTGGGATACCACCGAATTTGATCAATTTCTTTTCTATTTTTCGCTGGGATTTACCATTTTCATGGGATTGATTGGAGTCATTACCTTGATAGTAGGCGGGATTGGTCTGGCCAATATCATGTATGTTGTTGTGCAGGAGCGCACGCCGGAGATTGGTATTCGACGAGCGGTGGGAGCAGGGAGAAGACACATCATGGGGCAATTTATTTTCGAGACGTTAATCATTATTGGAATCAGTGCCTTTGTCGGATTTATGCTGGCCCTGGGGGTGATCGGGATCATGGCGGCGCTTCCGCTGGAGTCGGTGAAAGAAGCGGTGGGGACGCCGGAATTGAATCCGATGGTAGGTTTGGTAACTATTTTCATCCTGGGCACCATAGGATTTTTAGCCGGCTTTTTCCCGGCCCGGCGAGCTTCCCGGTTACATGTAGTGGACTGTTTACGATATTAGTTCATTAAGGAATTACCATGTACATCATCATGCTCATGCGAGAATTTTTAGAAGATATTCGTTCTCAAAAAACGCGAGCGTTCTTAACCACAATTGCCATTTCCTGGGGCATTATTGCGGTGACTTTATTAATGGCTTTTGGAGAAGGTTTATCGTTTCGAATGCGAGAAGGCCTGATGAATGCCGGTGACCGGATCATTCGAGTGTATGGCGGACAAACTACCAAAAAGTGGGAAGGCCTGCCGGTAGGTCGGCGCATCTTGCTGCGAGTAGAGGACTGCCGGGTTATTGAGCAAAATATTCCACAGGTGAGTGTGGCGATTCCGGGTTTAGGAAGATATGTCCGATTGCGGGCGGGTGATAAGATTTCCTCCACCCATATGGAGGGAGTTTATCCGGAGTTTGAATATCTGCGGCGCACCTTCCCCGGAAAGGGGAGCCGATTTCTGAACGAGATTGATTTAAAGGAACGCAAGCGGGTAGTTTTCCTGGGTAGTGAAATTGCGAAGGAACTTTTCGGACGACCTGACCCCATCGGAGAAGTTGTGGAAATCGATGGGATCCCTTTTAAGATAATAGGCACCATGCCCAAGAAGTTGCAGACGGCCATGAACAATGGTCCTGATGATCGGCGAGCGATTATTCCCTTTACAACTTTTCAGAGCATTTATGGGGGTAAATATCTGAATGAAATGATTGTGAAACCTTCCCGGGCGGAATATGGACTGTATGTGGAGCAGGAGATTCGTCGGGTGCTGGGAAAGAAATATCAGTTCGATCCCGGCGATGAAAGAGCGGTTCCCATGTGGAATTTCATCGAAAATGAAAAAGAAGGGGCAAAGGTTTTTCGTGGGATTAATATTTTTTTAGCGGTGATTGGCTCAATGACGCTCATCATTGCTGGCGTGGGAGTAGCAAATATCATGTTCGTGGTAGCCAGAGAGCGTACCAGGGAGATCGGCATCAAGCGAGCGGTAGGTGCCCGTCGCCGTACCATTATCTTTCAGTTCATCTTTGAATCGCTACTCATTGCTTTCATCGGTGGAACGCTGGGAATGTTGGTCTCGGTTGGATTGATCAAATTGATGTGGCTGATGCCGGTCCAGTCCGGGGCGATGGAATTTTTAGGACGACCGCTGCTGTCGACCTCTGTGATCTGGGTATCGGTTCTGCTTCTAACTTTCATCGGTTTATTGGCCGGGCTGTTCCCTGCCCGAAAGGCCGCCAGAGTCGATCCGGTGGAAGCTCTGCGTTATGAATAATCAAATCTATTATTGGATAATTCTGGTGTGACAAAATAATGACGGCCTTTCTGGCAAGAATTGGTCATTCGAATAAAATAATTTTCCCTTGATATTTTTCAAAATAATGGGGTGTATAGCGGGCAGAAGAATTTAATAGGTCCCGATGGAGGGATCGATCTCCCGGGCGTAAGCGGCCAGACCACCTTCCATGCTGAATACCCGATGCCAGCCGTGCTGGCGCAACCAGGCAGTAACCAGGGCACTGCGGATTCCATGATGGCAGATCACAATAATTTCTTCATCTTTTTTTAATAGGGGTTCGGGCAAGGCTGCCAGTTTTTCGGTGGAGAGCCGGCTGAAGGGTGAGAGGATCAGGTGGGGGTGATCGAGGCGAGCCTTGCTCAGCTCGGATTTTTCCCGCACATCCAGCAAGATAAACTTTTCTCCCTCCCGCAATTTGCGATTCACTTCATATATGGATATTTCTGGTGCGCCGTAAAAATTGGGCATTGAGATTATTTCCGGGTTTTTGTTAAAATTTTTTAAAAGATCTATTAAAAATCTTTTCCAATTTTCACACAATATGTTCTTTCAAAAATTGATAGACCTGGCTGGTGTTGATGCGAAATTGTTCCATGCTATCGCGATCGCGGATCGTGACGGTCTGATCCTTAAGCGTTTGTCCGTCGATGGTGACGCAGTAAGGGGTACCGGCCTCATCCTGGCGGCGATAGCGCCGTCCCACAGAGCCAGCGTCGTCATAAAATACCTTAAAGTCTTTGCGCAGATCGTGGAAGAGTTTCAACGCTACTTCCGGCATTCCTTCTTTATTCACCAGCGGAAACACTGCTGCTTTGATAGGTGCAATCTGGGGTTTGAGGCGCAGTACCACTCGCTCCGGCTCTTCGGCATAGGCGTCTACCAGCACGGTCAACAGCAGACGATCGACCCCGGTAGACGTTTCAATAATATAAGGAATGTATTTTTCTCCGGCTTCCTGGTCGAAATAGCGCAGGTCTTTACTGGAAAATTCCTGATGCCGGGAGAGATCAAAATCGGTGCGGTTATGGATACCCTCAATTTCGCTCCAGCCAAAAGGGAATTCATATTCAATGTCGAAGGCGGCTTTGGCATAGTGGGCCAGTTCTTTATGAGCGTGTTCATGGAAGCGCAGTTTTTCCTGGCGGATGCCCAACCGGTTGTACCAGCTAAAGCGCTGGTCTTTCCAGTATAAAAACCATTTTTCATCCGTGCCGGGTTTAACAAAGAACTGCATTTCCATTTGCTCGAACTCACGAGTGCGGAAAATAAAATTGCCGGGAGTAATCTCATTGCGGAAGGCCTTACCGATCTGGGCAATGCCGAAAGGAATTTTTTGTCGACTGGCTTCTTTCACATTGTGGAAATTGACATAGATTCCCTGAGCGGTTTCCGGTCGCAGATAGACGATACTGGCTTCATCTTCGACCGGCCCCATGAAAGTTTTAAACATGAGGTTAAACAAGCGGGGTTCGGTGAGTTCACCACCACAGTTCGGACAGCCGCGAGTGCGATCGATTTGATCGGCCCGAAACCGCATCCGGCATTTTTTACAGTCCACCAGCGGATCGGTAAAGCCGTCCACATGTCCGGAGGCTTTCCAGACTTTCGGGTGCATCAAAATGCTGGCATCCAGTCCTTCGATATCGTCCCGTTCATAGACCAGACTGCGCCACCACAGTTCTTTGATATTTTTTTTGAGTTCAGTTCCCAGCGGTCCGTAGTCGTAGCAACTATTGATACCGCCATAAATTTCACTGCTCTGAAATACATACCCACGTCGTTTAGCTAACGAACTGAGCTTATCCATCAAGTTATTTGAATTTTTCTGTCCCACAGTCAATCCCTGGTTTAAATAAAAGGCATATATTCGTCATTAATTCGAGAAGGAAAAATATAAACTATTCAATATGTCATTTTTGTTTATCGGTTATTTTTATTCATGAGTTAAAATAGCTTCAGAAAATATTTTCTCACTGGCTAATAGTGATGATCCATTTTATTCAATCCCCTGCTTACCCACATTCCGATCCACGCGCTGCCGGTTTAGTCTGAATGAGTACAATTACAATTCCATAAAAATAAGGTGCAAATATAACTAACGCAGGTAAAGTTTCAAAGATTTTAATTGCAAGTTCTGGTCGGTGTGATAGCTCAGATGAGACAACAGGAGATCGATAAGAGGGTAAAAAGGGATTTCGGTTGGCCAGGGTGGTGAGGGAGAAGTCTGATGCAGAGATTCCAGTAAACGCCACTGAGTGGAAGAGAGCGGAACCGTTTTGGTTTGAACGTGCGGCGCACAGGTCGGACAATAGATCGATCCATTGACAATGTCGGCGCGTACCGAGAATTTTTGGAGAGGTTTTTTACAGACGCCGCATTGTTGAAGATTCCAGCCGAAGCCCAGATATTCGCTGAGGTACAGTAAATAGCGGATCAGGAATAAGAAAACCGGGGCGGGAAGGGAAGCGTTTAATTCATTCAAAAGCTGAGTGGTAAAGGTAAAGAGTGGTTGAGAAGGTTCATTTTCTCGAACGGTGGAACGCAGCAGTTCGCAGATGGCATACGCTACGGCGGTCGCTTCTAAATTTTCCCGGATGTGTGAGAATGAATTGAGCAGGGAGGCCTGTGAAAGGTGTTGAAGGCCTCGTCCTTCTTTGATATTCAGAATCACTTCCACCTGGTTTAGATTTTCCAGGATACCGCGGAAGGGGCTTTTGGGTCGCAGGGCCCCACGGGCGATAACTTTCACATATCCTTTCTGGGAAGTAAACAGGTGCACAATTTTACTGGATTCACTCCAGCGGATTCCGTGTAGCACCAGGGCAGGTGTTTTAAGAATCTGCGACATCTTTCATCTTCTCCAGCGCCCGCTGTAATTGATTGGCAAGCTGTACAAATTCCTGCACGGAAAGGCTTTCGGGTCGGCGAGATAAATCGATTTCCAATTTCTGTATGGTTCCATTTTGACAAAAGGTTAATAGACTGTTTCGCAGCATTTTTCGGCGTTGACCAAAAGTGCGTCGGACCAGTTCCCGGAACAGGGCAGGATTGATGAGTTGTTCTTCGGGAGCTGTTCGGAAAGTGAAGCGGATGACGGCCGAGTCTACTTCAGGTTTGGGAAAAAAGAGATGAGCGGGAACAGAGAAAAGGTATTTTACCTCGGCATAAAATTGACAGAAAACAGAGAGGATGCCATAGTCCTTATTTCCGGGATGAGCGGCCAGCCGTTGCGCAACCTCCTTCTGCATCATAAAAACTCCCTGAGTGAAGAGAGAGGAATGATCCAGAATACGAAAGAGTATGGGAGAAGTGATATGATAAGGGAGGTTGCCGATAATTCCAATCTGATAATTCATATATTTGTTTAATTCCGGTGACAAATCCCATTTCAGAAAGTCCTGCTGAATGACCGTCAGGTTAGGTGGATGATGAAGCCGATGAGGGAGTTCAGTGGCCAGTTGTGGATCGATTTCTATGGCCAGCAGGTGGTCGCATTTTTCCAGCAGGAAGCGGGTAAGGGTGCCGGTGCCCGGGCCAATTTCAATATATAAAGAAGGGGAGGCAAGTTCGATGGTATCAGCGATTTTGCGGGCGATATTCGGATCCTGTAAAAAATTCTGGCTCCAGCGTTTGCGAGGCAGATGGTGAGTAGCACTTTTTTTCATCGCCCAATAATAAAATACAAAATACAAAATACAAAATACAAAATATCACGGCTGGATACCGGGGGAAAGCATGGTGAGGCCTACAGGTAAA
>CAYMXZ010000067.1:13483-15484 GCA_964394475.1 uncultured Caldithrix sp.
CTAAAATCTAAACTCTAAAATCTAAAATGTAGTATATGACATGCTTTTACATCGAGTCTAATGGACGGCGGATAGCGTGACCGCCGTGTTTCAGGACGTTGGTATAGATCAAGGTAGTTTGCAGGCTTTTATGTCCCACTACAAAATATCACGGCTGGATACCGGGGGAAAGCATGGTGAGGCCTACAGGTAAAGATCCTAAATCTCAATCCTCCAATCTAAAATCTAAACTCTAAAATCTAAAATGTAGTATATGACATGCTTTTACATCGAATCTAATGGACTGCGGATAGCATGACCGCCGCGTTTCAGGACATGGGTATAGATCATGGTAGTTTGCAGGCTTTTATGTCCCAGTAATTCCTGCACGGTTCTGATATCATACCCATTTTCCAGCAGATGAGTGGCAAAGCTGTGGCGCAGGGTATGGGCGCTGCCGGTTTTTTGGATTCCCGCTTTTTTTATTGCTTCTTTTATGGCTTCCTGGAGGACAGTGTGATGGAGATGATGGCGGCGTTCTTTGCCGGAGCGAGGATCGATACTGCGGACCTGGGAAGGAAAGAGATATTGCCAGCGAAGCTCGCGGTTGGCATTAGGATATTTTCGTTCCAGGGCATAGGAGAGGTACACTTCTCCAAAACCTTCTTGCAGGTCAATCTGGTGAATTTTTTTTACGAAGGCAATTTGTTGCTGCAGCGGAGTAATCAGTTTTTGGGGCAGGATGGTGAGGCGATCCTGATGGCCCTTGCCATCGCGAACCACAATTTGGAGATAACCGAAGTCGATATCCTTAATGCGCAGGCGCAGGCATTCCATGAGCCGCAGTCCGGCGCCATAGAGCAGGCTGGCCATCAGCCAGTGAGTTCCCTGTAATTGAGAGAGAACGTGTTGGACTTCCGTCTGGGTAAAAACGGTCGGAATTTTTTTTGGTTTTTTTGCCCAGATCAGGGTGTTCATCCAGTTCAACTCAATTCCCAGCACCTCGCGATAGAGGAAGAGCAGGGCACTGAGGGCCTGGTTCTGGGAGGAGGCGGCCAGATGAAGATGCACGGCCAGATGGTTGAGGTACTGGCTGATTTCACGGGTGCCCATTTCGGCAGGGTGTTTATAATGGAAATGGCGTAAAAATTTTTCCACCCAGTAGAGATAGGCCTGTTCGGTGCGGTAGCTATAATTGCGAACGCGTACTGCCTGGCGTATTTTTTCCAGCAGTTCAGGGATAATTTTAGTAGAATCCATTTTTATATTGATTTTTATTGTTTAAAAATTTATATTTAAAACGGTTAAGAGAGAAAATCCCAAAAACAGAACTATTCCCACGGGTACGGACTGACACCGGGATCGAAGCGCAGAACAAGGATAATCACCGACATTTTTCTTGATTCACTTTAATATACATCATGAGGTGAAATAAAGAAAAAGTGAAACATTGTTTCTGGAGTTGAAAAATCAGAGGGAGGAGATGGAAGGTGATTATTGGAAGCGGATCCCGGTGCGGCTAACCTTACTACCTGGTAAGCGTGGAACGAAGCGATTATGGAAGGAGTACGGGGAGCGGTTAGTATGTGTGCGATATCGCTATGACCGGGAAGGCAGGAGGCGGATCAAGACGGTGGAGTTAATTGTGGAGGAGGTAGAGTGGGAGCGGCGGTTACCGGTTGAGCGGGTGGTGAGCGTCAGGATTCGGTATGAGGAGCGGGAGTTGCGGGAGTTAGTGAAGCGGGCGGGTGGGAGGTAGGATAGAGAGCGAAGGGTATGGAGGTTACCATTCAGGGAGGTCAAGCGTTTGCATTTAGAGGGGCGTGTGACTGAGTGAGCGGAGCTATGATAAAAAGGAGAAGGGCAAAAGGATAAGGGCAAAGGGAAAAAGGTAAAGGGGAAAAGGGCGAAAGGGATATAGTAGTAGATAGTTATGGAAATGTATTAACAGATGCTTTTATCTATGTTTATAAACTTTATATAAATTAATATATGTATGTCAACGTACTAATAAATAGTTAG
>CAYMXZ010000068.1:0-15384 GCA_964394475.1 uncultured Caldithrix sp.
ACCCTGTTTCCTTCAATTTTTCATTCACCTTGGCCTGCTCCTGATTCAATTGCTCAGCGATTTTTGCCAGTTGATCCAGTTTCTGCTCTAGCTGTAACTGCTTAAACAATTCATACATGCGGTTAATACTATTTTCAAACTGCTGAACTGAAAATTGGAATTTTTCCAGAGCCTGTTGCAACTGCGACATATCCATTTTTTCCAGGGCTTGCTGGACATTTTTCAGGGCCTCCTGGATTTCGGGCGGTAGGATTTCCCGAAACATTTTCTGCAATTCAAAATATTTCTCAAGAGTCTCTTTACTTAAAACATCTTTTCGTTCCATCTCCTGAATCAAACTCTCAATATCTTTCTGAATCTGGGATAAATTATTCGCGATCTCCTTTTGTCGATCTAACTGCTTCTTTATTTCCTGCTGTTGTTCCCAGTTTAACTGAGTCTCTTTTTTAAGCTCCCGATTGATCTCTTCCAGTGTTTTGCGCAAGTCCTCGGATTCTCTGGCCAGGTCTTCGATTTTATCGAGTTGTTCTTGCTGGTGATTTTCACTGCGGGTTAAAATTTCCAGCAAGGAAGGCAAACGAATGGTGTAAGTGGGGGTGCTGAATGATTTTGGTCCGTTGATCACATCATTATCAAAAACTTGAGAATAATACTGAATATAGTCATCCGGAACCAGATAGAATGGAGTGAGGTCCCAGTTAAATTCGCTTACCGCCCGACCTTTTTCCAGAAATCGATATGGAATTTCCATCTGAAAACTGGAACTGTCATCCGCTGATTCCTGACGAAAAATTTTTCCTTTCAGCCACAGTTTTGAAAAACCAAAATCATCTCTGAGATCAATGATTACCGGGATGGTCAGATTATCCTGCACATCCACGTCGGCTGCCGGCAATTTAAACTCCGCATAAGGTATTTCATCGGGTATCACATAGATGCCATAGACCACCGGATCACTGTTGGGAATAGAATCCTGGTCCATGATATGAATAGAATAATTCAGGTTTTTATTTATATTGAACGAAGAATGCGCCGTATGCCCATTAACCTGCATGGTAACAAAGCCAGAGTCAGAAAAAACAATTTTCGCACTGGAGAGAAGCTTATCTGCTTCCAATGAAAGCGAGGCTCTACTGCCGGACAGGGCGGTGATTTCACCTGCATTGGGATCTAACTGAACAGGTTTCAGGTTCGCATAAGCAGGCGGGCTTACTTTTATCTGCAATGATCGGATAGAAGGACGTTCCTGCACTTCCACCCGGCCTTTCTCAGACAAGGCTTTTTTATTTCGAAATTTGGGTTGATTCACTTCCGCCACGAAATAATAATCAAATGAACTGGTCACATGTGGAATTTCATAGGAAAAATGCTCAGAAACCGTGCTGGGGATCAGAATCCTGTTCACTTTTTTCTCTGTGGAAGAGCGTTCAGGGAGTGGCAGTTCTTCGATGATCAGATACAGTTGATCGGGAGAGGTACCCTGGAAATAGCCGGATAAAATCGCTGCTTCATTCTTCAGGATTTTGATATATCCCGATTCATTGTGCAAACTTACCGGAAACGGATCGGTAAAATTTTTCCATGGGACGGCAATTTTCTTCATCGCCCGACCAATCGCGTCAGGAAAAATAAAAATAGCGGTACCATATATAGCCATTATCAGCAGAACCAAACGAATCTGTGGAATAATTTTCCTGGACGCTCGGTGGTCATTGAAGGAGAAACCAGTGATTCTTTGATAGAGCTGTTCCAGAGCTAATTTCTTGATTACTGGCGAACCGGCACTGCTTTTATCCTGAAATATTTGCAGATAATTAACAATGGCATCCTGAATCGTCGGATCAACAGTTCCCAATTCTCGAGCACTGAGAAAAATTTTCAATTGCGAGGGCTGAATTATTTCTTTTAAGGACGGAAAAATTTTCCATATGAAGAAGATGATAAATCCCACCAGAAACACCATGAAGGATATTAGACGAATCTCGATCGAAACGGAAAATAAAAAATTTAGCAGAAGGAGGAAAGCCAGATAGAGAAAAAAAAGTAAAGAAAAATTCAGAAAAGAAGCCAGAATTCGAAAAAGATAATATCGGCGGTGAGTCCGCAGAATTTTTTGTTTAATAGCGTGATAGTGGTGATCGAGATTCATAAAGTTCATAATCGCCATTTATATGTAAAACTGACTGCGCAATAGAAATATAACATACTCTCGTTTTGCACTTTCAGAAACTATCAATTGATTAAAGCCCAGAGGATGATGTTTGTCCCCATTTGCAAAGCGCTTTCTCTCAGTTCGGCCGGATCTCCATGCACGTCAGGATCTTCACAGCCATCGCTGATATCAGTATTCCAGGAATAAAAAGCCACCATTCGGCCTTCATAAAACAGAGCAAACCCGCCCGGAGGTCCGCCATCGTGTTTGTGAATTTTCGGTAATCCATTCGGGAACTGATAAAAGATATGATAGATAGGATGAGAGAAGGGCAATTCAATCCAATCTAATTCTGGGAACACTCGCTTCATTTCCCGGCGAAATGAAAAATCCATTCCATAATCATCATCCGCCCACAGAAATCCCCCACTGGTGAGATATTTTCGGAGGCGAACGACTTCCTCATCACTAAATTTGATATTTCCATGACCGGCGATATAAGCAATGGGATAGCGGAAAAAATTCCGATCTGCAATTTCCATGGTTACTTCCCGCTCGCTGGTTTTTACATTGGTATTTTGTCGCATAAACTGAAACAAATTTATAAAAGTGGTACGATTGCCATACCAATCGCCTCCCCCTCTGTACTTGATACGAGCAATGGTGATCTCATCCTGACTCCATAGTAAACAATGAAAAGATAATAAAACTATCGAACACCATTTCATCATCGCCGTAGCTATCCGTTTTTCGTTATCTCATTTTACAAAAAAAATAAGTAAAAGATTCGTTTCTCACAACGATTAAATATTTGATCACCAGCTTGAATGGAATTTGCGAAAAGGTTCGAGAACATAATTGGCACAGATTCGGAGAAAAAAAAATACGCACAATAGTGCTTATCAAAAAAGTAGATGGAGGAATAATGTCTGGATATTTTTAAGAAGAGCTAAAAGAATAGTTTATTGGCAATCATTACGATCATGGTGACGGTTCCGATGGCTTTGATAGTAAGACCGCCCAATCTTCCCAGCAGAGCACCGAAAGCAGCATGGGCAGATTCCCGAATATTTTTTCCTCTCCATAGTTCGATGCTAACCGTGCCCACGATCACCCCGATGATTCCGCCGATGATAGCGCCCAGAATCGGGCTGAAGAAAAATCCGCTGATGCTTCCCACAATTCCACCGATGATAGCTGCCACAACACCCCAGCGGGAAGCACCGTATCTTCGGGCTCCAAATGCAATTACCACATACTCTAATAACTCAACACCGACTGCCACAACAAAAAGGGTAAGCAAAAAGCTGAGAGAGAAATTATCAAATCCGGTAGCCAGGCCATACCAGGTAGCATTAAGGAAGATAACAAAATTTCCCGGGATGCTTAAAAAATTAGAAACAATACTAAAGGCACAGATGACTAAAAAAAATATTTCAAGTACTTCCATTATATTTTCTCAATTAAAATAAGTTTATTCCCCCTTTGCCGAAAATTGCTTTGCAAATTCTCTGCGACTTTTTCGGCTGCCTAATCCCATGTTTTTTAATAAAGAACGGATGGCAAACCAACCAACCCGGGTATATCCATATTTACTGCTGTTCAGCACCTTTTTTATCTTATAGGCGCTGAGATCTGGATTACGGGCAATAATATTTTTAATTTTATCTTCCAGTTTAGAAGCGGTTGGACTAAATCCTTTGGATGGAGTTTTAACTTCCTCCTGCTCCGAGAGCTCGAGTTCTTCTTCCAGCTGTTGGGTTTGAAAAACCGGTCGTCGTTGCGGGATAGAGGCACCGGCTCTAGGAACGGTGCCGGATACCGGCGTGCGTCGGGCCTCTTCGAACTCTCGCGCCACTGAGGCCGCACTGGGACGCATGGCATTATCCTCAAACTTCTTCACTGCTTCTTCCACCGAGTCATACACATCCAGAATATGATGAAATTCCAATAGTTCAAAAATTTCATATACATCCGGGATCATCCGGACCAATTTTAAATCACCCGCCTGCTCTCGAATCGCTTTAATTTCACTGATAAAAATACCCCAACCGGCAGAACTAATGTAATCGACATTACCCAAATCAATAATGATATTGAAACGGTTTTGTTTTAATAAATTATGCAGTGTTCGTTCCACCTCAGAGGAAGTCGTGGTATCAATAAAACCTCCTACTTTAATTACCGAAATTTGATTCTGAGAGCCGCGAACTTCAGTTGATACTTGAATGCCTTCCATTTAAAACCTCCAGCTTAGACCAGGAGTTGCTATTTTTTTATTTACACGTAAAAAGTTATCACCAGATTTTATAAATATCAACTATCTTTCCTTTTTTCCGGTTTCTTCAGAAATAATATTTACATTATCGTCAACTTTATTTTCGGCTGTAGAATTTTTTGTCGTTGAATTGGAGGCCATTTCTGCCGACTCAGATTCCAGATCGAACGTTGATATAGATGTTTCATCTTCTTTGTTGTTACTTTTTTTAGCCAAAAGAATTTCTTTCTTTTTACTGGCCGATGGCGCGGCGGTAACATTAAATATGTTTGCTTCCACTTCCTTCTCATCGGAACGGAATCCAACCATCACCTCTCCGTCTAAAGTGAGCAGCGGTGTTCCCGGAGGTTTGAGTCGACGTTTCCCGCCCCGCTGGACGAATTTTTCTCTCTGTTTTTGCAAATTCAGTTTGGCCCGTTTGAGTTCCTCATAGATCAGGCGCGGATTAACTTCCACAAAACCATATTTTTCGGTATTTAATTCATCGCTCAGTCGTTTGGGACCGTATTCCGGATGCTCACGAATAATATCATATAATTTGGTTTTCACCTCAATGCTCATGTGCCGCAGCCCCACATTGGTGTAACCGTGCAGCATTTCCCGCAGGTATTCAAAACCACCTTCATCATACATCTTTTTGTATTTATAATAGGTGGAAGGCGATACATCCATTTCCTTGCAGGCCTGCAGAATAGTCACATCGTTTTTACCTGCCAATTCAAAGAGATTTTTAAACATCTCCAGTTTCACATCCACTGCTTCCATGTTTTCTTTGATCGCCACCAGAGTAATATCATCTGACTGTTCATATCCGCCGGTAAAATTCTGCAGTTCTTCTTTCAGGTGATTGACAAACTCGATCACATCGAGGTGGCCATATTTTCGAATGGCGGCCAGGAATCGTTCATCTCCAAACATCTCCCGTTTATGGTTCATCGCTTCAGTAATACCATCGGTATAGATGATTAAGATATCATCCGGGTGAAGTCGGATCCGATCCGCCTTAATGGTATTGCTGAACAGATGAATATCCGGCAAAGTGATACCCACCGGAAAACCGGGAGGATTTAAGTAGTAAGTTTCTTTTGTTTTCCCTCGATATAAAATCATTGGATTATGGCCGGCACTGGCAAAAGAGATCATTCGTTCACGG
Source organism: uncultured Caldithrix sp. (assembly GCA_964394475.1). Classification (GTDB taxonomy): domain Bacteria; phylum Calditrichota; class Calditrichia; order RBG-13-44-9; family RBG-13-44-9; genus RQOF01. Next base: position 5,584 of record CAYMXZ010000068.1, read on the forward strand.
GAATCCAGGATGATATAAAAAGCAGTGACAAACATACCCTTGCGGATATCATCTGTAACGAATTCGTTTACCTTGGACAAAACTTCCGCCGGGTTTTTATTTCCACGAGCTTCCAGGCGCAGAGCGGTCCGAATCATGGTCATAACCATTGATCCAGGTACTCCTTTTCCAGAGACGTCGGCCACGCAGATACCGGTGGTATGATCATCGACTTCCACAAAATCGAACAGATCTCCGCCGACCTCTTTGGCGGCCTGATAATAGGAGGTGATATCATAACCCACCACATTGGGGAAGTCGCTGGGCAGCAGCATCTGCTGAATCTCCTGCGCTACCTGCAATTCCCTCTGGATGCGCTGTTGCTCCATCAAATTGGTTTGAGCTTCCCGGAACTTGGTAGTCATTTCGTTAAATGCCTGAGCGATTTCGCCCAACTCATCGCTGGCGTCGATATCAAGCTCATCTTCATCCACTGTGCCATGACCTACTTCTCGCACCCACCCAGCCAGCTTATGGAAGGGATCCATAATGCGGGTGATCAGAACAAAAGAACCAATATTTCCCACGATGAGAATAATTATGAGCACCACGATCAGATTTATTCGTGACAAAGTAATCTGACGAGCCAGATATTTATGGTCGGTCCATACGTGAGCATAACCAACCGGCGCCACACCCGTGCCTGTCAGAGAAATTGGATGGACGAATGAATAAATGATGCTATCAGTGCCAAAAGCGTATTTATAAATTGATGTCCCCTGCAGGCTGTCCAGAAATTGCTGGTTCTGGATAGTGAGTGGTTTATTCAGAAGATCGACATTTACCGGAAAAGTGGCCAGCGGTTTCCAGGCAGTATCGGTAATCAACACCATGGTAATCATTTCGGGATTACTTTCTTTTACCGATTTTGCATTTTCGAACAGTGTAATATCCTTCAGCGTGATAAACGGTTCCCAGGAAATTTTTGCCAGATTTGAGCTAAACGCCTGGCCATCTGTGTAAAGGCGAGTGGTGGCATTGGTGTAAATTCGGGAATTGAAAAAAATAAAAGCGGCGAAGAGAAGAATGGTCAGAATGAGCGAAGTGACCATATAGAATTTAGTGCGAAGGGTTAATCCTTCCCAGAACATCAGCGGTTTAGCCCGCTCGATTTTTTCCCGAACCTTGGTCAGGCGCAATTCATTCCCGCGACTGGTGACATTATACTTAATATCATCCATCAATTTGCGCATCATAAAAATTCCCAGTCCGCCCTTTTTACCGATCGAGACATATTTTTCCAGATCGGGATTCTGGACTTGACGGGGATCAAAGCTGCGGCCATTGTCGATGATAACGATGGTCAGACTCATGCGACGGACAATTGCCCGCACTAAAATCTGTCCATTTTTTATATCGCGGTAGCCATGACGGATGATATTGGTACAGGCTTCATCCACCACCAGTTTAAAGGAGTTAATAACTTTATGATCAAAATTATGGCGGACACCAATCTGTTCAATAAAATCCCGCACTTGCCTCAAGTAAGGCATTTGCGCAGGAATGATAATCTCTTCTTTTAAAACATTCTTAAACATTTGACACTACAATTTCTAAACATTTTCCGATTGACTGACTAACTGTCCCTATTTTTGGGTTCGCTTCAACCGTTCCTCCGCACTGCGAATGTTATCCTGTAATTTCTTGCTGTACGGGTATTTAACTTCCAATTCTCTCCAGATTTCCAGAGCTTCTTTATATTTTCCGGCCAGGAACAGATCGACTCCCTGAATGTATTTCCGTTCCGATTCTGGATCCATAGCCTGATCACCGGCACCCAGTCCTCGTTTGGTTCGTTCAACATAATTTTTCAGCGCCTGGTTGGTTGGATCCATTTTCAAAGCTTCTTCAAATAACTTCAACGCATCTTCAAAGCGTCCTAAATCGAATAATTGTAAAGCCTGAGTCGTATATTGCTGAATTTTAATGCGATTTGCAAGTGTATTTATTTCATCCTTTAATTGTTGATTTTCTGGCGCCAGAACCAGTGCATCGCTCAACGTTTGCAAGGCATCAGAATAATTTCCATTCCGGAACTGCTCACGTCCACGATCCACCAATTTTCTCACCTCTTCTTCCATTCGGCGATTGGTGGTGTTGATGCCTTGTAATATAGTCGGATCATTCGGTGCCAACTGTAGAGCAGACTGGAAATTAAACAATGCATCGGTGAACTGCTTCTTTTCCAGCTTTAATTGAGCTGCCGCCACATACTGTTGAACCAATTCCGCATTCCGTTCCGCCAGACCTTTATCCACGGCATTGATAATCGCCTGCTGTTGCCGCTCTTCGATCTGTCTCTGAATCATCTTGTTGCTGCTGTCCAGCAAAGCATTCGCTTCATTATTAAAGGGCTCAACCGATACCACCTGTTGAAATTCCGCATAGGCATCGAAATATTGTCCCTTCTGGAGATATTCCTGCCCGCGTTTCATACTCTCCTGTATGATATTCTGCCGTTCGCCTTCTTTGGTTCGCTCCACCAGCTCGTTCTCCCGCTGAATTCTTTCCTGTTCCGCCTGGTAAAAAAGTTCTTCGCGAGATTTTCCGATATCGAAGGTCAGGGAAAAACGGTGCGTGGGAGGGAATTCACCATCACTCAGCGTGGAACCGAAAGAATAATCAATCTGGACAAAGGAATACTTCACCCCGGCTCCAAAGGCTAAATTCATATTATCCAGACCCAGACGAATGGTACCCATATTATGAAAAACATATTCGGTACCCGCCAGCAGGGATAAACTTTCATATTTGCTTTTATGGAGATCGAGGACAATGTTAAATATTCCATTTTCGCCAAGCTTTAATCCCTTCACCGCGCCAAAGGTAAGGTGATAAGGCTCTCGATCCTCCTCGGCACCCAGGCGAAGAGTGGGAGACAGTAGATTGCGGAAGCTGAATCCAAATCCCATGTTGCTAAAGATTCCTTCTTCCCAGCCGGGACGATACATTAAGCCAAGGTCAAATCCAAAGCCGGTGTCTTCTTCATCGATGCCGGTAAAGGATTGGCGGCGGATCTTGAAGGTGAGGCCGCTGTAAATGTTTAAAAACAATTTTTTACCATAAGCCAGATAGAGTTCATCTTCTTCATAATTCAATGTTCCGGTATTCACCTTCAGCTCATCCCGCATATTCACATCGCCGGTAGCCAGACGAGCCAGACCTATTCCGATAGTTCCATAGGTAAGCGTCGGATAACTGAATCCGGCAAAATCATAGATGGTCTGTTCAAACAGTTGATGGTGGAACAGATTAAAGGTTGCTCTTGGTACCAGGTCTAATCCGGCCGGATTCCAAAAAACGGCGGTGGCGTCGTTAGCAATTGACACATAAGCCCGGCCAAGGCCCATTGCCCGGGCACCCGCCCCATAACTCAAATTGTAGGTGGTGCCGTATTGACCATCTGACTGCGATAGAGCTGAGTTTGAGATCAGCAGAAAAACCAGTCCAAACCAGCTGAAGCGGTTACCTAATTTTAATTGTCTCATAGTCGTAACCATATTGTTTATTTAATATATGCAACTTTTGTTTTAAAGGTTTTGCCATTGGCTTTTAGTATGGCAATATAAACACCATTGAGTACTCGTCTTCCAGAGTTATTCATACCGTCCCAACTGAACAATCCATCATATACCTGTGGTCCATTGAGATTGTCACGCTTTTCAGAATAAACCAATCCACCTAACAGCGTATAGATCTTTAACTCGGCGCTTCCAGGACCATCCATGAAAAAGACAAACCGAGTTTCAGACTCTTTCGCTCCGAATGGATTGGGATAATTAAAGAACTTATCTTCTTCATTGCGCGTAAGCACACTCACCACTTCCGATTCACCCGCTGTACTGAGATTGAAATTGGTACCCTTGTCATCAATGACAGTGACTTTATTATCTCTGGTGCCGACATAAGCAAAAATACTATTCACTTTAAAGATGAAACTGCTGTTGGGGGCAAGATCATTCAAATCGGCCATAATCACCAGGGTATCGATGGTTCGGGGATTCATTCGCAGAATGTTCTGATTAAACAACACTCCGAATGCACCGCGTAAATCAGGAGTCAGAGTGAAATCGGCAAAAATTTGAGGTAATTGCTGGGTTTTCGATAGAGTCTGATACTGAGAAATGTGGACAATCCTAAGACGCTCGATGATACTCGCCGGATTTTCAATAATCTCGCGGGTATTATTATTTACCAGCTGGCAATTTATGCTATCCACCAATACCGTATCCACATCGATGGCATCGCTATTGTCAATAACCAAAGCCAGTAAAGGAATATCACTTTCTCCCTGAAGATTGATGCCTTTTGGAACAACGTTATTATCGCGGGTCACCGTCAACATTTTTTCTTCAGTAGAAATCGATATGCTCCCCACTCCGGTGAAAGCATCCAGAGTGGCTGGCAAAGCAGTATTTTCATCATCTGGAATAACAACAAAATTCACCCGCATATTGCTGGTAATCAACCGATCCGGTGTTCGCAATCGCCAGGTGACCAGAGAATCTGGCCAGGCAAAGTTGCGTTCGGCCGGGCCGTCGACGACCTGAATCCCATCATTCGGATTCAAGATGAGGGTAAGACTTCCGGTGCCAACTATCCCTGCATCACCTGATTTCTTAATAGCAGCCTGCAAGGTAAATTCCTGATCTTTGGCCAGCCGACGATCGGTAGCGGACGGCGGATCCGTAATATCCAATTCCATTCCGACAACGGCTTCTCTCTCCAGAGTGAGATTGGTGATATATACATGTCGGAGCTCTGCGCCGGTATTTTCATCAAACGATCGGATGGTAATTACTACTGGATCGATGCGCGTCGCAGAAGAGATCAGGCTATACTTCGGTGCCTGAATATCCCAGCTCACGCTGTCACCCACAAATATCTTCTCAGCACCAATTTCTGCAAATCTGAATCCATCTACTGGAGAATTATACGGGGCCGGAAATTCTATCCTGGCGAACCTGGCTGATTCGACTTGTTCTGACGCATCTACCGAGGCAATTAAACGGAACGTTTGATTGGTGCTCAGGGTGTCCAGGAAATTTTGAGTAGTTATATTTTGAACCGCTACTGAAGTTACCCGGAAAACCGCTTGGGGAATAATAACCACCGGATGATAGGCACTCCCTTGAGTTGGATCGAGGTCGGCCGGCAGTCCGGTATAGACATCATTGGGAATGCCTTCAAACACGGCCTGCAGATGGGAAGAAGTCAGCAAAGTCTGCAGTTGGGCATTCAATTGCTGGAGCTGAGCATCCAAAACAGCAATGGCCGGGGATTGAATAGTTTCGCCTTCTTCAATGGACTGCATGTGCTGAATCTTCCGTTTTTCAGCTTTCAGATTATTCATCTGTGATATAATCTGAGCCAGCTGAGAAGTCTCTCCCGCATAGATAGTCCAGTTCAATTCGGCGCGGTTATTGCTCAAGGCAAAACTCTGCGTGCTTTCTTTTAAGGAATCGCTACCTGACAGTATGTATAATAACGTATCCGCAATCAATTTAATACTTCCAGGATCTGTTATGGTAGAGACATGTCCACTATTAAAGATAGTCGTTTTCAAAGTAAACAATTGACCGTAACTCACCGAGTCATCCCGGGCGCCAGGTGGGTCGGTTATCGCCGAGGTTATGGAGAGCACAGCCCTCTGGTATACCGTCATTTGAACCGTGTCTCGCTGACTCACAGATCCATGAATGGGGGAAGTCGCTTGTACCTGCACGATAATGTTAAAAGTGCTTCTGGGGAAAGGAGGAGCGGTTAATCGCCAGCGAGCACCGGCGGCGGTTACCTCTTTGGTCAGCGAATCGGTTAAAGAAATTCCGGCCGGCAGAATCAATGTAGCCTGGCGATCTTGATGATAGATCGGACTAAAGGTCGCCTGCAAATTCAGATAAATTTCGTCCTGATCAGTGGAAACGGATAGACTTTGAGTAGGTCCAGAGACTCTGGAGGTAAGATAAAGAGTATCAATAGTCACCGGTGTCAAGTTAATAACTTGAATAGCATAATTTTCACGCGAATCAGATATATAGACCAGAGTATCGGTATAATTGTTATTTTCATCCTGCAGATTGCTCAAGACCGTATCAATATATACCGTGACTGGGAAAACTCCGCTTTGACTGCCACTAATCAGTGTCCAGGTAATGGGAGTGTTCAGAGTAACCTGCCGTGGTGAATCGCCAAGCAAGGTCAAACCATTGCCGCCAATCTGTAAACCAGCCCACAGCGAGCCTTGAGTAACCTGAGCCTGACCAATATTGCGGATAATAGTGGTCAAAGTGATGGTTTTGTTTTGATCGACAGAATCCGGTGGAGCAACCTGAGTTTCCATCACCAGATCAGCCCGCCGGACAGTGATGATATTGGCTATATTCGCTACACCGTTATTTAACAGAGTGGCATTGGCATTACTATTGATGTCATCTGCCGGATCAATGATACGGGTCTGGACTGTCAAGGGTCCGTGGGGAACTGTATCGGTAAAAATGACCAGTGTATCGTTTGCACCTTCTGCGATGGAAACAATTCGTTGGGTATCAACGACTGCTCTGGTAAAGCTTAATCCAGGCGGCAGAGAAACTCTCACCTGGCTGTTGCCGATGGTAGGAGCTTCCCCTTCATTGGTTATTTCTATCGCTATTCTGAATTGCTGATAGGTACTCACGATGCGATCAAGAGCACCTGGAGGCGCCGTTATATTGGCGGAAAGTAATAATCTCGCCTCATTTTGAACAGTAACCGACAATCCATTCTGGCGGGTGAGCTGTGCTCCGGTGTTGGTTTCGTAGGCAGTGGCCTGCACAGTGAGAGTGAAATTCTGGGATAGTAGATTTTCAATCAAGGCAGATTGAATCTGGGCCTCGCCCATTCCTTCGGTATTTTCCAATACACTCTGCGGAGCGATGACTACCCAGGATACCTCTTCGATCGTTCCTGTGCCGACAGTCTGAATATCAGGCTGGGTTAATACAAATCCACCGCCGACCGGCAGAATGAGTCGTGCCTGACGTCCATCAGGACGGATGGTCGGATTAAAAATCATCCGGCCATTGATGGTAAACTGTTGATTGGTGGATAGAGTATCATCCGTGGCACCAACTGGAGCACTAATCCAGACGCTATCCACCGTAAAATCTCCAGCTTGTTGTATTTCAATGGTCTGTTGATCTTCGGCCTGGGCGATCAGCAGAGGATCACCCGAATATTTATTCTCATCATAGATTCGACTATCATCAATACGGATTTGAACTGAATCCATTCCAACCAGAGCGGCAGGGGCGCGCAATCGCCAGGAAACGTTTGTGGTCGCAAATTGTCCCTGTAAAGGCAGCCGTTTACGGGCACTGTCTGGAGAAACCACAGTAAAGTTAGAGTTAGTATCCACGAAGGTGACATAAACTGTACCATCGGGTGCAATTCCAGCCCGCCCCAGATTTCGCAGCTGGGCGGTAAGGGTAAACTCCTGATTCTGGGAAACAACCGTATCAACGTCGGTAATGTCGAGCTGTAATTCAGCTTCGCGGACAATAATAACACCAATGATTTCATTCGGGTCAATGATTTGGGCGGCCTGATTACTATTGGTATCCAGAGCAGCCTCGACCAGGTTTGCCGAAATATTTTGCGCTGTTAAACTCTCCTGTCCCAGTGAATACACTGTAGCCAATACACTATCATCAGTTGCCACATATAATGTATCAAGATTTCTGGCGGGATTGGTTGGTTCAAAGGTTAATCGTTGACCCTCTGGCAGCGAAACGATTATTTGCGACAAACCGGAAGTTCCTACTTCACCCCGATTCGTAACTTTATAACGAATGGTGAAAGATTGGTTTGTACTTATCGTAAAATCACGGGCGCCTGGGGGATCGAATATTTTCCCGGAGAGTGCCAGGTCAGCTCGATTGAAGACCTGCACATTATATTGCAGCGTATCAGCGAGTGACGCACCTGTATTCAGTTCACGACCTCTTACTAAAATTTCAAAGGTATAGCTTCCACTAACCGCCGGGGCTATGACTCTCCAGATAGTATCTGTCACCGTGCTATTTAATTGCATAGTAGTGGGACCACTGACACCGAATCCCGCTCCAGCTGGTAACAGAATCTGGGCTTCTCTTCCCACTGGATTGACACTTCCAATGAAATTAAAATAACCTCGCACGGTAAATTCCTGTCCAGTAGAAAGAGTGGCATCACGGGCACCGGGCGGATTTTCTATACGAATACTATCTACGACTACCACCCCACCAGAAACCACCGTCACAACAGTAGTATCACTCCCTTTCTGTCGAACCACCAGACTATCCGGATATTTATTTTGATCGTACGCCACACCATCATCGATCAGAGCTCTAAGATTATATTCTCCAATGAAATTTGAAGAATACAAATTCCAACTAAAAGTACTATTTCCTCCTACTAACCGAACTCGCTTTAAATCGGTATCATTATTAAAGGTAAAACCCGTCCCGCTTGTATCCAGGCGAACCCATACTGAATCGCCCGGCTCAATACCGGCCACACCTACATTCTGTAAGAAAGCGTCAATCCTGATTTCCTGCCCTGGTGATCTGATAGGTGTTAAAGTGCTTGTATTTAATACCAGTGCCGCCTGGCTCACGATCCCGATCGGCGTCTGCACCACCGGCACCACGATCGCCGACGCCTGGTTGCTGTTCTCATCGGCCGCCGCACTGATGATCGTCCCCGACAGGTTCCGCGGCACCGGATAGGCCGTTAACCCGGTATAGACCCGGATCGCCGCACTATCCCCCGTCACCACCAACAGGGTATCCACCGACCGCACCGCCGGCAATGGATCAAAACTAAAGCCCTCCGGCAACACCACCCGCACCTGCGAGGCTCCCGTCGTCCCCGCCTCCCCCTGATTATCAATCCGATAACTCATCACCAAACTCTGATCCGTGCTCACCGTCAGATCCCGCGCCCCAGAAGGCTCTATCACCCGACCGCTTAACGCCAGCCGCGATCGCTCCACGATATACACCGGGTGATCCAGGGTGTCCGCCAGCGGATTCCCCGACGGAGATTCATACGCACTTAACCGCACACTGAACACCCCACTCGGCGTCGTCACACTATTCGGCGCCGTCACCACCCAGCGCGCCGTGTCCACCGCTCCGCCGCCTAAGGTCACCACATCCGATCCCGATAAACTATAGCCCTCCGGCAACACCAGCCGCGCCGTCCGATTCGCCGGATTCACGCTCCCCACAAAACTGAATGACCCCTCGATCGTAAAGCTCTGACTGGTCGATATCGTATCATCCACCGCGCCCGGCGGCGAGATCAATCGCACTCCCGTCACCGCGACCGCCCCTCCACTCACCACATTCACCACCGTCGTATCACGACCCTCCTGGCGCACCACCAGACTATCCGAATATTTATTCTCATCATACGCCACATCATCATCCACCATCCCGATCAGATTATAACTGCCTACCATCTCTGAGGCAAATACCCGCCAGCTCAGCGCCGCACTGCCTCCCACCAACTGCACCCGCTTGCGATCCGTATCGTTATCAAAGGTAAAGCCCGTCCCGCTCGTATCCAGGCGAACCCATACCGAATCGTCTGGCTCAATACCCGCCACTCCCACATTCTGTATGCTCCCCGTTATTGTCAACGGCTGACCCGGCGAGGCCGGCAACGACGCATTGGTCATCGTCACCACCAGTGCCGCCTGGCTCACGATCCCGATCGGCGTCTGCACCACCGGCACCACGA
>CAYMXZ010000069.1:0-15179 GCA_964394475.1 uncultured Caldithrix sp.
GTCACAGAGTGCTTACGAGGCGATTCATATCAGGCAGGATGAAATCGGTTTTGGATCCCGAACAGTCGCCATGGGCGGAAACGGAGTGGTCTTAGCGACCGATTACACGGCTATTTACTGGAATCCAGCGGGATTGGCTTCCCTCAAGAAAACCCAGATCAGCACTGAACTATCTCATCTTCGTTTCAATAATAATGCCTCATTTGCGGGAAATTCATACGACATGCAATCAAGTTTTACCCGCTTTCGCCATTTCGGGATTGCTATTCCCATGCCTACCAGCAGAGGTAGTTTGGTTCTGGCCCTTGGGTACAATTTTGTCAAAGACTTCGATGATTACCTTTACTTTGAGGGATTCAACACCCGCAGCAATGGAATTGAATTCGAACTGGAAGATGAAAACGGGAATTATCAATGGTACAATTTCGATCAAAACATCAAGCAAACTGAGGAAGTGATCACCGAAGGTGGACTGCATCAATGGTCATTTGGTGGTGCCATTGCACTTTCTCCCAGTTTCGATGTCGGTGCCACTCTGAATTTCTGGAACGGGCGCGAAGATTATCAGCTCAATTATGAGCAGGTCGATTCTGAAAACTTATATAATACTTTTCCAGCTGATTACTCCAGCTACTCCATCCATCATGCTCTCATTTCAAATTATAAGGCTTTCAGTCTGAAACTGGGAAGCATGTTTCGGTTAAATCGAACCACTCGTTTCGGTCTAGCAGTTGAATTTCCCACCACTTTTACCGTCACAGAAGATTATACTTCCTCCGATGAACTGGTATTCGATAACGGCTATGTTGATGCCCTGGAGTATGAGCCCAGTACCTGGGAATATCAGGTGAAAACGCCGTTTCGTTTCGATACTGGAATTGGACTTGACTTAGAAAATATCGATCTCACGGCCGGGATCACTTATCAGGACTGGAGTCAAACCCGTTTCCAAAAACCGGAAAATGTGCCTTATGACGCCGATTATCAGGATTTATTGAACGAGAACAAAGCCCTGCAGAGAGACTACCGTGAAACGGTCAATTATCACCTGGGTGGAGAGCTTGCTTTTCCGAACAGCAATCTTTTCTTACGGGCTGGTTATGCTTATTTTCCTTCCCCTTTAAAGAATGCCAGCTCTGAAATGGACAAACAAACCTATTCTGCCGGACTCGGATTCAGGCTTTCTTATAACACTTTTCTCGATCTCACCTATCGACGCAGTTCCTGGAGCCGGGAGAGTGAAGATATTTATACTCCCGGTGGAACGCTGGAAAAAATTACTGAAAACCGAATTTTTCTGGGAGTGAGGTACAATTTTTAAAAACGAGGGAGAACATGGCAGTGACTGGGCCGGTCTTTTGACCGGCTTTTTTATTTTGTTTATCTTTATTAATTTTATTAGACAATTCAAACAATTCATCCTAAATTATTCTCCTCGATTTTTATTCTCATCACATGTGAATAAAAGAATAGTTTCTGTCAACAGTTAACAAGGTATTTAATTCAAGAGAATAGATATAAAAATGACTTCAAGAGAATCAAGAAAAATATTCTGGGGAATTTTCTTAATTGCGCTGGGAATGCTTTTTCTTTTTCACAACTTCGGATATCTTCATTTTGGTGAAATTATCCGCCGCTATTGGCCGTTGATACTGATCTTTCTGGGACTCCACGCTATTTTTCGTTCAAAACCTTCTTCACCCCCCAGAAATAGCACACCGCCACCTCATTTCTCTGGTTCAGATGAAAACTTTCAAAATCCAACCGCTGAAACTATCAACAATGTATTTGGGGATGTCCGATTAAAATTTGATGATCGAACGATTCGGCATTTTTCAGCCAGTAATGTTTTTGGAGATATGGAACTGGATTTCAGTAAAGCGAAATTTGAATCGGGAGCCAGCCTCCAGGTGAACGGCATCTTTGGCGAATTGATAATTCGAGTACCACAGAATGTGAAGGTAGCGGTAAAAGCGAATTTTTTAGCGGGAGAAAGCCATATCTTTAATGATCATCAGAGTGGTCTATTTAAAAATATTAATTACTTATCTCCGGAAATTGACCATAATACCTCCGCTGACCTAAAAATATCTGTCTCCATTTTATTTGGTGAAATTAAAATATTTGCCTGAAGCATTATAATAATTTCGATAATTAACATTGACAGGAACTCAACATTTTTATCATTCAGGTTGAACAGTTAACAAAGTATTACGGAAAATCAATTGGTATTGAACAGCTCAGCTTTGAAGTAAGAGCGGGGGAGATTTTTGGTTTTTTAGGACCCAATGGAGCGGGAAAAACAACTACCATTCGGTTATTATTAGATCTTTTGCGACCAACTTCAGGAAACATATATCTTTTCCAAAAACCTCTCCTTAAAAATTCCAGAGAAATTCGTCAACGGTGCGGTTATTTGCCAGGTGAGTTCTCTATACCTGAGAGTCTGACGGCGGAAGAATTTTTGATTTTTTATGAAAAATTCAGAGGAGTGAAAACAACTATTAAAAGGGAATTAATAGAACGATTTTTATTTGAGCGAGAACTTTCAAAAAAAATTAAACATCTATCGCAGGGCACCCGTCAAAAACTCGGCATCATCCAGGCTTTCTCTCATCAGCCGGAATTGGTGATCCTGGATGAACCCACCCCTGGCCTTGATCCCTTGATCAAAGAAGAATTTTACCATTTTATTAGACAGTATCAGCAACAGGGAAATACCATTTTTCTTTCCTCCCATAATTTATCCGAAGTAGAAAAGATCTGTGATCGAATTGCCATCATTCGAAACGGTAAACTGGTGGCTCTGGAAAGTCTGGAAAATTTGAAAAAAAACAGAATCCGCCGCCTGATCCTGAAATTAAAACACCCCGTTTCTCCGCTTAATATTCCCCATGCGAAAATAATTCGGCAAAAGGATTTACATTACGAACTTCTCGTACAGGGTGATATTCAACCCATTGTTCAGGAATTGGCAAAATTACCTTTGGATGACTTTTCCTTTCCTGAAGCCAGCCTGGAAGAAGTTTTTCTGTATTATTATCGAGATGAAAAAAATGGTTAATATACCTTTACTAAAAATGCTCTGGAAAATTTATCGGCCATTTATCATTTTCAGCGCCATATTTATTGGAGCACTTCAGTTTCTGATTATCTGGATTTTTAGCAGCTTAAATTACGTACCTCTTTTTGAAGCCTTGTATCACCAATTGCCCCCGCATTTACAGGCTTTCTTAAATGAAGAATTAATCTATCGCTTATCCCTTAAAGGAGCGGTGGCTTTTGCGATGAACCATCCCCTGGTATTGCTCCTACTGGGTATTTTAGCTATTGTTTATTCCAGTCGTCTGATCAGCGGCGAAGCTGAAAAAGGATTGCTGGAATTACTTTTATCCTACCCGCTAAAACGCAACCAATTTTATGCTACCCTGTTTTTCTCAACCTCTGCATTTCTGTTGTTCACAGTAGGTGGGGGTTACGGCGGTTCTCTGCTGGCGTTGATCTTAAAGAAACAACTAACCCTTGAAATTTTTCTCAATGTAAGCAAAATAGGAATAAATCTCTGGTTTCTTTTCTTATTAATTACCAGCTATGCGTTGCTTTTTTCTGTCTATCATAAGGAAAGAGGAAAATGGGGAATTTTGGCAGTCGTACTCACCTTGATTTTCTATTTTTTACACTTTATCACGGCGATCTGGGAGGAATTAGAATTTCTGAAGCCAATTAATATTTTCAGCTATTATCAGCCTCAAAAAATCATGTTCAATGAAATTCAGATATATCAAAATCTTTTGATACTGATCGGTGCGACTGTCATCTGTTTCTTTATCGGAGTAAATCGTTTTTCAATAAGGGATCTTCCCTGATAAATAGTTTTTTTCGATTAAAAGAGCATTTAACTTATCAAATAAAACATACGAAGGCATTTTCAGGAAAGGAAAAACACATCGAACCGACATCAGACAGGCAGGGAATTCTTTATCTGGTCAGTACCCCGATAGGAAACCTGGAAGATATCACCCTCAGAGCATTAAGGATTCTTAAAGAAGTTGATCATGTCCTGGCAGAGGACACTCGCACTGCTTGCAGATTGCTTCAGCATTTTGGAATCGCCAATAAACTTCTTAGTTTCTATTCTTATAACGAAGAAAAAAGAATTCCTTTTATTTTACAGGAATTGGAGGCCGGCAAGGCCATCGCTCTAATTTCCGAAGCCGGCACTCCTCTGATCTCCGATCCCGGTCAAAAACTGGTATCGGCGGTAATACGCCATCACTTTCCGGTGGTGCCCATTCCCGGAGCTTCGGCATTATTATGTGCACTGGTCGGATCGGGACTTCCAACTGACCGATTTGTCTTTGAAGGATTTCTGCCTCGAAAAAAAGGAAGAAATAAAAAATTAACTCAACTTTCTACCGAACCAGGAACCATCATCCTTTACGAATCACCCCATCGGGTTCAAAAAACTGTAGAAGATATTGTAAAAATTATGGGAAATCGTTATATTGTCGTCGCTCGTGAACTCACAAAGAAATTTGAAGAATTCATTCGGGGTTCGGCAATAGATATTATGACTCAATTGTCTCAGCGACAGTTAAAGGGTGAAATTGTCATTCTAATTGGCGGCACCGATTTTAAAAACGAGCAAGATAACTGAATGGATTATTTTTAATGGAAAAAAAGAATTTTACCATCTTACCTCATTTCATTCAAAAGGGATTTCTGAAGGGGTTCGATCCCCTCATCGAAAAGATTGTTCATTTTCATGTTCATCCCAATTATTTCACCATTCTGGGCTTGATTATGTCATTGATAGGCGCTTTCTTTTACGCAAATCACAGCATCAGACTGGGAGGCACATTTATTCTTCTGGGAGGCCTATGTGACATCATCGATGGAAAGGTGGCGCGGAAAAAAGGTCTATCCTCAAAATTTGGAGCTTTATTTGATTCAAGTTTAGACCGTTATGCGGAACTGTTCATGTTTTTAGGAACAGCGATCTATTTTGTTCAACGCAATCACCCATATACCAGTATCATGGTAGTTTTAGCTCTCGGCGGTTCACTAATGGTCAGTTATGTCCGAGCCCGCTCAGAAGGTCTGGGATTCGAATGCAAAGTAGGTATTATGCAGCGGCCGGAACGGATTGTCTATATCGGAGTTAGTTCGCTGATCCATCCTTATTTACTTGAGGTGGTTATCTGGATGATTGCTATACTCGCAAATTTTACAGCTATTCAACGAATGCATCATGTGTGGTTGTTAGAGAAACAAGCGAAGCAAAGAAAATTGGACCTCTCATCCGCCGTTGACAAGCCATCGTAGTCAGAATTCTGGGTTCCCTCAATACAATCTGGTTCCCGTTTTATGATATAGTTAATATTTTTGTTAAGTAAAGGAGATCAGTAATGAAAAAAATGCCTAAGGTTAAAATTGCCCCTGCCAAAGGAAAATTGGGAGTACTCACTCCTGGAATGGGTGCCGTCTCCACAACTTTTATCGCCGGCGTACTGGCTGTTCGTCAAAAATTAGCTAAACCCATTGGTTCTCTCACTCAAATGGGTACCATTCGTCTGGGTAAAAGAACAGAACATCGGACACCTAAAATAAAAGACTTTATCCCTCTGGCCGATCTAGATGATCTGGTTTTCGGTGGCTGGGATATCTTTGAGGATGATGCCTACCAGGCGGCGCTCAAAGCCGGTGTACTGGAAACATCATTGTTAGATAAACTTCGTCCTCAATTACAAAATATTAAGCCCATGAAAGGGGTCTTCCAGCGACGTTATGTAAAAAAATTAGATGGAACTTATATCAAATCAGCCAGGACCAAATGGGATTATGCCCAGATGTTGATGGAAGATATGCAAAACTTTAAAGATTCCCATAAATTGGATCGCATGGTTATTGTCTGGTGCGGAAGCACTGAAATATTTATCAAACCAGAAGCTGTCCATCAATCACTGGAAGCCTTTGAAAAAGGACTGAAGAAAAATCACCCGGCTATTGCTCCAAGCATGATTTATGCTTATGCGGCTTTGAAATTGGGAATCCCCTATGCCAATGGTGCCCCCAATCTTTCCCATGATTTTCCGGCACTTTTCGAATTAGCGAAAGAAACGCATACTCCGATTTCCGGAAAGGACTTCAAGACTGGCCAAACGCTGATGAAAACGATTATTGCCCCCGGCCTCAAAGCCCGGATGTTAGGATTACAGGGATGGTTTTCGACCAATATTTTAGGAAATCGGGACGGCGAGGTATTGGATGATCCCGAATCCTTCAAAACCAAGGAAGAGAGCAAATTATCGGTTCTGGAATATATCCTCCAACCTGATTTGTATCCAGACCTTTATCGAAAATTTTATCATAAAGTAAGAATCAATTATTATCCACCACGGGGAGACAATAAAGAAGGCTGGGATAACATTGATATTTTTGGATGGTTGGGCTATCCGATGCAGATTAAAGTTGATTTTCTCTGCCGGGATAGTATTCTGGCCGCTCCCATTGTTCTGGATCTGGTGTTGTTCATGGACTTAGCCCAGCGGGCTAAATTCTCTGGAATCCAGGAATGGCTTTCCTTCTATTTTAAGAGCCCGCTGCATCTGCCCAATCTCTATCCTGAGCATGACCTTTTTATCCAGCAGATGAAACTGAAAAATACTCTTCGTTATATGATGGGTGAAGAGCAAATCACTCACCTGGGTGCCGACTATTACGAATACTACCGCTAAAAAGAAACCAGGGAGAAAATCAGGATTGATTTTCTCCCTTTTTCTATTTTTTTTTGTATTAAAATTATCAACAAATTGCATTAAAAAATGCCTCCAACAACAAAAAAGGGAATGTCTCCTCAACCATATTCGTTGAAAGACATTCTGAAGACCTCCTTACCGGCGGTATTCGATCTCTCTTCCCAAACCATTACCTGGTTAATAGAAGCGATTTTTATTGGCCATCTCTCTGCTGCGGCTCTGGCCGGAGTTGGGATTTCGTTGCAGATTGTTTTACTAACCCTGGCAATTTTATTGACTTTTGTGATGGGAGCGTCCATCATCATCCTGCGCTATCTGGGAGCAAACGATACCTGGAATGCCAATCACGTTCTGGCAAAAGCATTGATGATGGGAACGGTTATGTCCATTATCATTGGACTGGTCTGGTATTTTGGTGGCACTCAGATAACTCATATCATTAAAGAGGATGAGCCTGTTGCTCGACAATTCGCGGTGCAATGGTTAAAAACGGCTTCTTTTTTCGCTCCTATTTTTGTGGTTAATTTTATCGCTCTGGGAATTCTTCGTATGGCGGGAGATACCATGATCACCATGAGAATCAATCTCACCGCTAATCTGATTCATATTTCCCTATTGCCTCTTTTAGTTTTTGGAAATTTCGGTTTTCCTCGCCTGGAGGCGAAGGGAGCTGCTCTGGCGATTGGCATCGGCCATAGTGTGGGATTTTTAATTACTCTGTATTACCTGCGCAGCCGAAAATGTGCGCTATTCCTCTCCTTCAGGGAATATACCACTCCCAATTGGGAAACCTTCAAGCTATTATTTAAACTGGGTTTGCCAACGACGGTTGAGCAACTGGTCTGGGCTTTTGGCCAACTCATCATTAGCTTTTTTGCCGCCCGGATGGGCATCATCCCTCTGGCTGTCCATCAAGTATTCATTCGGATACAGTCAGTTCTCACGATGGTATACCAGGCCTTTGGAATCACGGGCATGACCATGGTCGGCAAAAATCTGGGAGCCGATGAAGAACATCTGGCTTTAAAAGTCGGCCGAATGGCCGGTCGGGTAGCCTTTTTCGCCTCGTTTGGAATTGCCTTGATCTTGATTCTCCTGCAGAAATATATTCTCAGCGCTTTTACTACCCATCCGGAGGTAATCGCCTATGGACGACAGGTGGTCATTATCTTAGCTCTGTTGCAAATACCGCGGGCAGTGAACATCGTTTTTAGTGGGAACCTGCGAGGAGGGGCTGATCTTAATTGGTTGATGTGGTTATCTATCTTCAGCGTGATAACCTTTGAGATTTTTGGCGCTTATGTTCTGACCGTCATCTTCCATCTGGGACTGGCAGGATTGTGGTCCTTACAGGTAGTAGACGAAACAACACGTTTGATCCTCAATCGTTCTCGCTTTCGCCGCAAAAAATGGAAATCGCTGAAGTTTAACATGTCAGGTGAATAATTCACAAAATTGAGGGAAATGAAGAAAGTGCTCATCATTTTTTAGGTTTTTCAGGTGAGCGATCTAAGTGGAAAAAGATGGTGTGAAGGAGAGATTTTAATTTCTCTCAATTTCTTATGACAGATAATAATGTTATTAATTCCACAACCTGCTTGATTTTTTTGCTTTATTTCGACCAAATATTATATTTCAAGATACACCAGATAGCCGCGAGTCCATCCCGCCAGTTTATTTTTTTACCCTCCGCATAATTTCGTCCAAAATAAGAAATGCCAACTTCATAGATCCGCCAGCCCCGGTGAGCTATTTTGGCCGTAATTTCCGGCTCAAAACCAAAACGATCCTGCTCAAGTTTTATACTGCTTAAGACTTCTCGTCGGAACATCTTATAACAGGTTTCCATATCCGTTAAGTTCAAATTTGAGAACATATTGGACAGCAAAGTTAAGAACTTGTTTCCCACATAATGCCAGAAAAATAAGACGCGGTGCGGTTCGCTTCCTACAAATCGAGAGCCATATACCACATCGGCTTTTCCATCCAGGATTGGCTTTACCAGTTTTTGATATTCCTGTGGATCGTACTCCAGATCCGCATCCTGAATCACCACAATTTCTCCACTGGCTGCCTTAAATCCGCTGCGCAAGGCTGCTCCCTTACCCATGTTTTTTTCCTGATAAATCACCTTATCCACACCAGATTCAATTTCTGTTTGAATAATTTCTCTGCTTCCATCACTGGAATAGTCATCTACCAGAATAATTTCTTTTTCCAACCCGGGAATATTGACCTGGCGCACCCGCTGCACAATTTCCCGAATGTAGTTTTTTTCGTTGTAAATCGGAATGACAATTGATAATTTCATCTTTCGATAAGTTCGTTTATCCCTGATCGACTAAAATTTTGCTATCATTTTAAGTATGAAATGTAATTGACGATAGTAAAAAATTAATTTTTAAACGTGAAGCGCCGGCAATGAAAGTGT
This sequence comes from uncultured Caldithrix sp., assembly GCA_964394475.1. GTDB lineage: Bacteria > Calditrichota > Calditrichia > RBG-13-44-9 > RBG-13-44-9 > RQOF01. Next base: position 9,190 of record CAYMXZ010000069.1, read on the forward strand.
ATAAAAATTTTATTTCCTTTGAAGGTATTGATTTTTCCGGAAAAACCACCCAGATTCAGATGCTGCTCCAGCGACTGGCATCCTGTCACATTAACCCTGTATTCGTTCGGGAACCCGGGGGAACGCCACTTTCGGAGAAGATTCGCGAGATCTTGCTGAATACTGAGCATAGCGAAATGCACGCTAAAACTGAGCTCTTTTTATATGAAGCCGCCCGTGCTCAACTGGTGCATCAGCGAATCCTTCCCCTGTTAGAAAGTGGACAATATGTCATCGCCGATCGTTTTTATGATTCAACGACAGCCTACCAGGGATATGGGAGAAAGTTAAATCTGCGAATGGTTCACACTATCAACCAGTTCGCCACTTCCAATTTACGACCATATGTCACTTTTTTTATTGATATTACCCCCGCTCAAGCTGAGGAGCGTCAGCTGATTAGCCATCATCAAAAAGATCGTCTTGAAAAAGGTGGAATAGAATTTTTTACGAAAATCAGGAACGGCTTCTACAAAATACACCGGGCGGAACCGAATCGTTTCTTAATTATCCGCGGTGACCGGGATCCAAAAGTTATTTCGGACGATATCTGGAGAATAGTGAAAAAAATCTGGAGAATTAAGGTCAACAATTGATAACAATTCGATAATTTTAAAAAGATTAAAATCTTTATAAAATATTCAAATAGAGAAACTTTTTCAGGTAACTTGCAATTAATATGATGATATTCACAGATACGGAGGAAATACATGCATAAAAAGAATCTTTGGCCACAAATCACCCTGTTGATACTACTGCTTTTTCTTTCCATTGCCATCCTAAACAGTAGCTTTGCCAGCAATGAACAAATGTATTTAAAATTGGATAAAGGGCTGTTCTATCTAAAACAGGTTTATGAGACAATTTCTCGCAACTATGTCGACGAAGTCGATCCGGAAGGTTTGAGTAAATCAGCCATCAAGGGAATTGTCCAGGAATTAGACCCCTATACCGTATTTTTTGAGAAAAAGGGGAGTGAACAGCTGGATATTATTACCAAAGGAAAATATGGTGGATTGGGAATGGAGATTGGCAAGCAGGAAAATAAAATCACGGTCATTTCCCCCATAGATGACACTCCTGCCCAGCGGGCCGGGATCAGAGCAGGAGATATTATTATTACTATCAATGGAATATCAACCAAAGATATGAGCATTAATGAGGCCTCCGAAAAACTTCGAGGCCCAGCCGGCACCAAAGTTGATCTGGAAATTCAGCGCCCGGGTTTAACTGAACCTATCAAATTAACTCTCACTCGGCAGGAAATTGTCATCAAAGATGTTCCCTATGCCGATTTTATCGAACCTGGAATTGCAGTTATCCGCTTAAGCAGTTTTTCGGACAAGGCCAGCACTGAAGTCAGGGATGCCATAAGAAATCTGCAAACTAAAGGGTCCATCGAAAAAATAATTCTGGACTTACGCGGTAATCCCGGTGGCTTATTGTCCTCGGCGGTAGAAGTAGCCAATATTTTTCTGCCCAAAGGGGAAATGGTAGTACAAACCAGAGGTATCAACGAACGAGAAAATCAATTTAAGACCACCGATGATCCACTCTTACCAGACATTCCTCTGGTGGTGTTAGTTGATGGCGGCAGTGCCAGTGCTTCAGAAATTGTTGCCGGAGCGATTCAGGATCTGGACCGAGGTGTAGTCATCGGTTCTAAAACTTTTGGAAAAGGTCTGGTTCAGCAGGTTTTTCCTGTCGATAAAATAAATGATGCATTTTTAAAAATAACCACTGCTAAATATTACATCCCTTCTGGTCGCTGTATTCAAAAAGAGGATTACAAAAAGAATAAAGAGGTTTTTACTGATCTGAGTGACAGTGTCGATTACAATAATCATAAGAAGTATTTCACGCGCAACGGTCGGGTGGTGTATGGTGGTGGAGGCATCCAGCCCGATGTTGAAGTGGAAAGAGAAAAAATGGATCACTTTTTTGTTTCGCTGTTGTCCCAGGGTTATTTTTTCCGTTTCACCGTAGATTACCTGGCTCGTCATCCCGAGTTACGCCAGTCTGACGGTTTTACAGTAAACGAGGAAATACTAAATGAATTCCGGAATTACTTAAAACAAAAAGATATGGATTTCGATATCGAAGGTGAATCAGAATTAGAAGAATTTTTAAAAATCGCAGAGGAAGAAAAATATCATTCTGAATTGGTCGACCTGGTGACGGTTGCTCTGCAAAAATTAGAAAAAGAAAAGAACAAAGAATTCGATAAAAACCTGGAAGAGATCAGACGGTCGCTGGAATCAGAATTTTCTGAAAAGTTGGGGGGAACTTCAGCCCGGATAGCCTCCATCCTGAAAAATGACCAAACTATCAGCAAAGCAGTGGGCATTTTGAAATCTCAACAGGAATATTTTTCAATATTAGCCATCAAAAAATAAACCTCGTTTAAAAGGGGATTCACTAACGAAACCCCTTTTCATTTTGCCACATTACCTTCTTCTTGCCGCAGGGACGGACTAGAAGAGTCTCTCCTCTTAAAATTTCTGCAAAATTTAGGTTGGCAATTACTAGATTCTCATTTTTCAGCTTTAGTATTTTCCCGAAACAGGGTTGAATCGCTTGAGTCTAAGCGCATTAGAGACAACTGTCACACTGCTGGCGGCCATCGCAGCGGCGGCAATCATGGGATTCAATAAGACACCAGTAAAAGGATACAGTATACCAGCCGCCACGGGGATACCTAAAACATTGTAGAAAAACGAGCCAAAAAGATTTTGTTTGATATTTTTAACAGTGGCCCGACTTAACGCCAGAGCGCTTACAACTGCCGATAAATTTCCGTGAATGAGGATAATATCACTGGTTTCCATGGCAATATCTGTTCCGGTGCCTATGGCAATACTGACGTCCGCCTGGGCCAGAGCCGGCGCATCATTGATGCCATCTCCGATCATGCCTACCTGGTACCCCTGTTGTTGCAGCTGTTTTACATAATTCGCTTTCTGATCGGGTAATACACCGGCAAAGTAATTATCTACCCCCACTTCCTTCGCCACTGCCTGTACAGTTTTCTCATGATCACCCGAGATCATAAAAATTTTGATTCCCATGTTTTTCAAAGATTGGACAGCCGAAATAGAATCTGCTTTTACCGGATCAGCAACTGCCACAATTCCAGCCAACTTATTTTCCACGGCTACATAAATAAGACTTTTTCCCGCCGGTAGAAGCGCCGATATGATTTTCTCTGCTTCATCAAACGGAATCCCTTTTTCCTGCAGAAAAACCTGGTTTCCCACTATTACGGTCTGCTGATTGATTCTTCCCACAATTCCCTGTCCAGGAATATTCGTAAAATGGCCTGGATTATCAAGGGAGATATTTTCCATTTTAGCCTTTTTTATCAAAGCTTCCGCCAGAGGATGTTCTGATGATCGTTCCAGACTGGCCGCCATCTTTAAAACGTGCCGGGAATCGAATCCATTCAGCGAGATAACATCAGTAACCAGCGGTTTGCCTTCCGTAATTGTTCCGGTCTTGTCAAAAATAATCGCATCAATTTTATGAGCCTTTTCCAATGCTTCAGCATTTCTGATCAATATCCCTAATTCGGCCGCTCTACCAGTTCCAACTAAAATCGAAGTAGGAGTGGCTAAACCTAAGGCACAGGGACAGGCAATTACCAGCACGGTTACCAGAACGACGACCGCATAAGGCAGCGCAGGCGAGGGACCGATCCACAACCAGAGAGCAAAAGAGAGCAAAGCTATCACTATCACTACCGGTACAAAATATTTTGCAATCACATCTGCCAGCTTTTGAAGAGGTGCTTTGGTGGTTTGGGCTTCCTGGACCAGCTTGATAATATGCGCCAGCATGGTATCTTTCCCCACTTGGGTGGCTTTCATAATAAATGAACCACTTTGATTCACACTGCCACCAATTACTCGATCACCCACTCCTTTTTCCACTGGAATGGCTTCACCACTCAGCATCGATTCATCAACCGCTGAATGGCCTTCCTCCAGAACCCCATCGACGGGAATTCGCTCGCCCGGGCGCACTAAAATTCGATCACCTTTCTTCACTGCTTCAATCGGAACATCCTGTTCTGATCCATTATAAAGCACTCTGGCCGTCTTCGGCTGTAAGCCAATTAAACGTTTAATTGCCTGAGAGGCCTTGCTTTTTGCACGAGCTTCCAGCAACCTTCCAAACAGGATAAAAGAAATTATGACGGCGGCAGTTTCAAAATAAACATGCCGTGCTTCCGGGGGAAAAATGGCGGGGAAAAAAGTCATCAGGCTGGAATACAGAAAAGCAGAACAGCTGCCGATGGAAATTAAAGTATTCATATCAGCTGATTTATGTTTCAGAGTTTTCCAGGCCGAACTGAAAAATGGCCATCCGGAATAAAATAAAATCGGTATTGTCAGAAAGAATAATAATAACCAGCGAACACTTTGAGAAAGCCAGGACCAGGAAAAAATCATATCTCCCATGGAAAGAATGACCACCGGGATGGTAAAGCCAACAGCTACTCCGAGACGGCGAACTAACTGTTGCAGGTTCTTTTCCTGCTGTTCCGCCTGCCAATCTATACTTTTGCCAGGAGCCGGCTCTACGACCTGATAACCACTCGACTCAACCGCCTGCTTTAGTTGTGGATAATCAACTATTCCCGGAACATATATAACTTTAGCTTCTTCTAATGCCAGATTGACCGTTGCTTCCCGCACACCCTCCAGAGAGAGCAAAGCTTTTTCCACCCGGTTGACACAAGAAGCGCAATGCATCCCAATAATTTTCAGCTGAGTTTGCGCCGTCGGTACTTCATACCCTGCGGCTTTAATGGCCTCGATCAAATTACTCAGGCTGGTTTTCTGACTATCAAAATTTATTTGAGCCGACTGCATAACCAGATTAACTGCTGCCTCCTGCACTCCATCCACTTTGCTCAAAGCCTTCTCCACTGCCAGAACACAAGACGCACAACTCATTCCAATTATTGGCAGACGAAGACTTTTTATTTTATCTGAAATATTATTATTGCTCTCGTTCATGGTTTTTTCTCTGTGGATAAAAATTTTTTTTTCAACCAAAGATATTCACTCTAACCCATCGCCGAAGGAGAAGTTTCATTCAGCCCGCTGATGAATAAATATAAAGTTCCTTTTCTCATTTTTCTATTTTCGACAATTAATATCCCCCGGGGTTGCAATAGCACTAATTTACAAGTATATTTTTAAAAATTTCAAATAAACCACCATGAGAATATTTCGAAAGAAAAGGTGTAAAATTGTCTATCGCAGTGAATATTTTTCTGCCATTCATGGTCAGAATAATTACCGAACCTTTGATGTGATGAAATTTAAAAAGGTGCGCGATCAACTGATAAAAGAAAAACTCATTCGCCGCAAGGATGTTCTCACCGCTCCTCCGATTTCCGATGAAGATTTACTGCTGGTTCATACAAAAGAGTATATTGATACCTTGAAAAATCCTATGCTGGTCGGAAAAATTCTGAATTTGAATTATGTAAATCCATGGGACGACTACATTCTGGAGTATTTTCGTTATGTCAGCGGGGGAACGGTGCTGGCCACCGAATATGCCCTGGAACATCATCTAACCATATTCAACCTGGGCGGCGGATATCATCACGCCCATCCCGATCGGGGAGAAGGGTTTTGCCTGATTAATGATGTGGCCATCGCCATCCGGAAACTTCAAAAGTTAAACAAGCTTCACTATACCTTAATCGTAGACCTCGATTACCATCAGGGAAATGCCAATTTATTATATTTCAGGAATGATGAAAGCACTTTCACTTTTTCGATCCATGCCAATAGTTGGGATGTCATAACAGGAAAAAGAAACAATATTGATATTGAACTACCAGCTCATACCTCTGATGAAAGATATCTAGATACACTAAGAGCAGAACTTCCCCCTGTCTTCGAGGTATTTACTCCAGATGTTATTATCTATGT
>CAYMXZ010000070.1:0-3509 GCA_964394475.1 uncultured Caldithrix sp.
GGGTCTGTTTTAAAAATATATTCTCTGTGCCCTCTGCGCCTCTGCGCGAAAAAAATCAGGTAGAAACCGACCTTCAGGTCGGTTCTGAATTGTGTTCAAAACTCAATATCCCTTTTTATGATCTATGATAAAATAATCAAGAGAAAAAGATAGTATTTTTAAAAGCGAATAAATTGGTAAGACTGGATAAATCAAAAACTTAGATAATAAAAATTTTGGACTAAAATGATTCATGTGAATTTTTTTTGAAGGAATAAAAAAAACCCGAAGCCCTTAAAAATGTTTAGGAATCCTAAAAATATTGCGTAAATTAGTGGCTTAATTTTTTGTATAAAGTAACTTACACAATCGTCGACTATATCAGATATCATGAAAAAAACAGGTCCTCATTTTTTAAAACTTGTGCTTTAGTAGTCTTCGATTTGATTAAAGAACAACAGCTTTTTAGAAAATAATTTGCAGAGTGTAATCATTTGAAATGAATAATTTCGGGCAGTAAAATTCTGCATAGGGAGAAAAGCAATCGCTGTCAAATTTTCCTGCCTGGATCAAGCTGGTGGTTCGAAAATTTTTCTGACGGTTCAACCTGATCATAAAACCTTATTTTTAATTATTTTATATCGTGGTCGGGGATTAAAATTCTGTAACCAATAGGGTTTGCTCCATAAAACTATTGGTAGGCTGTTTGTGAGTTTGGTCAAACTCATTTTTCTGTTGCTTCCTAAATTTCTGAATGTAAGTGACGTGGCAGAGCTATGTCCGAACAAAAAGGGAAAAAGATGATACAAGAAAGTACGGTTGCCTTCCGATCAGAAATGCAAGAAACTCGTAACACGGCGGTGATAGGTTTAAACCGCAGTGGAATTTTAGCTTACCAACGGTTGCGAGATCAATTGCGATCCCGGGAAAATTTGGTGGGAATCATCGACATCAATAATAAAGTGAATCTGAATTCCAGATATTTAAAGGATCTGAAATATCTGGGCAAACTGAGTGAATTCTCAAATCTGGTGAAGATTTACAATATTAATCATGTCTTGATTGCCATTGATTCAGAGGATCTTTCACGAATGCATGAAATTATTGATCTGTGCAAGAAGGATCGAATTGATTATGAGATTGCCTCCGAAATGCAGGATGTCATCTACGGCCATACTATCCGTGAAATATTTAAGGATCTGCATAGACCTCTACAGCCTTCCCGACGACAGATCATTTATTCCCTGGCTGCGCTGGGGTTGATGGTGTTGTTTTTCCCGCTATTTCTGGTGGTGAGTTTGCTGATTAAACTTGATTCCCGTGGTCCTATTTTTTATTCACAGGAGCGAGTAGGAATTAATGGTAGAATTTTCCGTATTTTCAAATTTCGCACCATGCGGGTGGATGCAGAAAAATTTAGTGGTCCGATGTTAGCCCAGAGAGATGATCCACGAATCACCCGCATAGGTAGATTTTTAAGAAAAACCCGCATCGATGAAATCCCGCAATTGATCAATGTGGTCATTGGCGATATGCATTTTATTGGTCCTCGACCGGAAAGACCCTATTTTGTGGAAAAATACATCCGGGAAATCCCGATGTATAAGAATCGGTTAAAAGTTAAACCGGGAATCACTGGTTTAGCTCAGGTAGAAATCGGTTATGATGAAGATCTTGAAGATGTCCGGGAAAAATTAAAATATGATCTAAAATATATCGAGAATTATTATTCTCTTCGGATGCATATTGATATATTTTTGAAAACGATCAAGGTAGTTCTCACCGCACAAGGACATTAAAACATCTCTGTTTTAATTCCGATAAAAGACCCGTCAAAAGCCGGGCAAGCACAGTAAAAAATAATACAAAATAAAAATTATAAAATACAAAATAAGTAACTCATGTAATCATGATTTAGGTTCTTTCTCTCTACAATCTATGATGCTCAACGCGAAGATAATTTTCCCGCAGAGACGCTAATTGCGCAGAGAGAAAGTAATTGGTGAGTACATGGAAAACTTAGCGAATGATCCCGATTATAAATTTTATTCTTGTTAAAAGACTCTCCGTAAAAAATGAAAAGGCAGGATTAACAGATCAATTGAAGAGAAATGTATGTACCGGATAGAAAATAAACCACCAACTAAATAGAATCCCTTTACTTTACAGTAAGTTTTTATTATTTTTAACCTTACAAAACCATAACTTCGTGAACAGATGGATCAGATTGTCATCAAGACCAGCTTTTTAGAGAAGAATATACCCGTGGTATTGGTGGAACTGGCGGGATATATCGATCAAAGTAATTCTGATAAAATTCAGAAAATATTTGACAATCTTTTTTCGGCGGGACATTTCTCAACGATCATTGATTTTTCAAAAGTAATCTATATGAGCAGTGCTGGTTGGGGTATTTTTGTAGGCGAGGTAAAGCGGTTTCGTGAAAATAACGGCGATATCAAGATTGTTAACATGAATGCAGAGATCTATGAAATCTTCCAAATGCTGGAGTTCTATCATATTCTGGAAGATTATAACAGCATTGAAGAAGCGCTTGAAGCCTATGGAGTCAAAATCATAGAAGAACCTGAAGAAAAACCTGTAGAGAAACCTAAAGAAAAACCAAAACCTGTTTTACAGACTAAACCCCCGGTAATTGAACCAAAGATTGAAACGAAGAGAACTCCAGAAGAAGAGTATACCTTCTTTGAAAAAGGAAATGCTCTGTTTGAGCAGTCAAAAATAATACCCAGAGAGACTCCTGTAAGAATAACCCCTGAAAAAAAGATAGTTCCTTTAAAAATAAAAAAGCCCGGTGACAATCATCGTGATGAAAAAGTAAGCGAAATTGAGCTAGATATCACCCAGTTGCCAGTGCAGGAAAAAATTCGAAAGTTGGTGGCGCAATTTCCATTGCTCTCACTGCGCCAGATGCAGAAAATGTTGCGGCATGAAGATTTCGGAAGGGAGAAAATAGGTTTAATCAAGCTATACCGTTTGCTCAAGGAGTTGAACCTGGAGAACAAAGCCAAGCGCTATCGCTACTATCGGTCGTGTTAGATCAAAATAAGGGTTAAAGGGAAAAAGGAGAAGGGTAAATGGAAAAGGAGCAAGCTCAAGGAACAAGGGTTAAAGGATAAAGGATAAGAGTTAAGGGATAAAGGTTAAGGAAAGAGGGATAGAGTAAGATTTAGATTTGAGGAAGAGAGAGGGGAAATTTTAGGTTTTGGCAAAAGGCCGCAAGTTCCAGTGCTATTATTTATATAAAATTGAAAAATCTCAGGGATCATCGTTTTCGAGATCATCTTACCAACACTTGATTATCAATATCCAGTAACATTTCCGAAGAATTTGAGAGCGAGTTGAACAGGGAGTTCATAAAGTTTTTTTCTGTGAAAATGGTTCTTGTGGTGAGTGGCGATCCCAATTTCACATCGGAAATAATATTGGTTACATAGCCTCAGAGACCGCCACTTAGTGGATACAAGAAAAACTCAAAATTTTATCCATATTACGCAACCTGATCAAAG
>CAYMXZ010000070.1:3609-15064 GCA_964394475.1 uncultured Caldithrix sp.
ATTGATTCCTCAGTGATTTCGGCTTTAGTAAAAAAATATCACAATAATAATTTAATCACCTTCTCGGTCGCTTTTGCTGATAAGGATTATGATGAACGCCATTATCAGCAGTTGATGGTCGATTATTTGAAAACCGATCATCGCTCGGTAGAGGTTGATTATGAAACCATCGGAAAAAGTTTCTCGGATGTGGTCTGGTTTGCCGAAAAACCAATGATTCGCACGGCTCCCGGTCCACTTTTCCTCTTGTCAAAATTAGTCAGAGAAAACAACATAAAAGTTGTGCTCACCGGAGATGGTTCTGATGAAATCCTGGGTGGTTATGATATTTATAAAGAAGATAAAATCCGGCGGTTCTGGGCGCGATTTCCGCAGTCGACTTCCCGGCCAAAATTATTAACCAGAATGTATCCCTATCTGCTTAAAGATGGTCAAGCCAATGCCTTCTGGATGCAGTTTTTTAAAAAAGATTTACTTGATGTCAATAATCCCTTTTACTCCCACATTATTCGCTGGGATAATACCTCGGTTATCTTGAATTATTTCAACTCTGATTTCTGGGATGGCAGTAATGGATACATTGATCACCAGGAATTGATCAACTATCTAAATCCGGAGATGATGTATTGGCATCCCTTAGCCCGGGCCCAGTATTTAGAAATTGACACCTTCATGTCCGGTTATCTGCTTTCCTCACAGGGGGATCGCATGATGATGGGCAATTCTGTTGAGGGTCGTTTTCCGTTTCTGGATTATCGGGTGATTGAATTTGCGAGTCAGATTCCGCCCCATTACAAAATCCGGGGATTGAATGAGAAATATATATTGAAGAAAACCTATCAGGAGTTTATTCCGAAAGAAATAATCAATCGGTATAAAATGCCTTATCGGGCACCCATCGCCCAATGTTTTGTTGGTAAACATGCCGATCCGGTAATAGCGGAGCTTTTAAAGAAAGATCAAATTTTAAAATATGGGTATTTTAATCCGCTTAAGGTTGAGAAATTAGTAGAAAAGGTGAAGCGCGTTCCCACCGTTTCAGCTCGTGATGATATGAGTGTAGTGGCAATCGTCTCAACCCAACTTTTACATCATCATTACATCGATAAATTTTTATAAAATTTTGTATTCAATTTTTATTTGTTTTAAATTTGTTCGAGAACTTAAAAATTTATGATAAAATTGTATTTATATAAGACTTCTTAAATAAACAAGCCATGTCTAACATTTTATAATCAGTTTTTTAATTGAGATGAATAATATTTATAATTCATATATTTTTATTTTAGTTTTTAATAGTAAAAAGCGACGAGTGAGTCATGAAAATCTATAGGGATCTGAGTATCATTTTCTACATTATATCTTTTTTGCTTCTGGCTCAAGAATCTTTTGCAGAGGACGGATTATCAAGGTATTCATCAGTTGGTTTAAATCAAGGAGAAGGTTTCTCAGCTATCCGACCCGGTGATGCCATACAGATTCTTGTCTATCCTGATACATCCTCATTTTTGCATAACGTGTTTAGAGTGGACGGAGAGGGAAATATATTCCTTCCTATTGTTGGGAAAGTTCGTGTTACTGATATGTCGGAACAGGAATTTATCCAGTTTATAAAAGATAATTTTTCAAATTATCTTAAAGGGCCAAATCTTCAAGTAAAGCATTTAATTGGCGTTAGTTTATTAGGTGGATTTATTAGGCCAGGCTTGTATTATGTAGATCAAAACTTAACCCTTTGGCAGTTATTGCAGATGGCAGGAGGAACTGTCCACGAAAATGGTTTGAAAACAATGAAATGGGAACGGAATAAGAAAGTAATAAATGATGATTTAGTACCTTATTTTCAATCGGGACGGTCGCTTCAAAATCTTGGTATGAAATCTGGAGATCAAATTTGGACCAAAACACCGGGTCAGCCAGATATTTGGCAAAAATCGACTCAAATAGTTCTTCCATTTGTTTCAGTAGCTGTCTCGGTTTACACTCTTTATTTAACTTACTATCTCATCTCAACAGGTAGTAGATAAAAATATTTTTAAAATATAAAAATTTATTTAGGGTAACAAAGATGAAAAGTCAAAATATTTCTCATCGGGATATAGGATCAGAGGTTGACCTATTTGAGATGATGAAACGATATGCGAAATTACTTTGGAAAAAGAAGCAATGGATTATTTTGATTACTATACTTTTTTCAATTCTATGGTTTTTTACCTACAAATTATTTTTACAGAAAGCCACCAAATATTCTACTTTTTCCGTAATTCAGTTCGATGATCCGCGTTCTTCTCAGCGGCTCAGTCCAATAACTGATTTTAATTATATGTCTGGTTTGAGTAAAGCAGCGATTTTGAAAAGTAATCTTGTTTTAAGTCAGGTTGTTGATTCCTTAAATCTAAACCTGATTATTACCACCCGGGGTGTTGAAAGGAGTAAGTTATTCAAATCGATAGAAATAGACTCCAATCCTAAAATTGGTAAATATAGTTTACAACGAGTCAAAAATAATTTTAAAATCATATATCGTGATCCGGAAAGAAAAACAAATAATCTGCTTTTAACTTCTGACTATGATCCAAATGCCATATTTTCATTGCAAGAAAACGGTTTACATCTCTTAATTAATGGTTCTATATTTGAAAATTTTTCAAAGATTGGATTTCAAGTCATTCCAGAACGAGTGGCCATCGAAATGGTTAAAAGTGATTTGAATAGCACTTTAGATCGAACGCAGACTTTACTGACGATTACTTACTCGAATCGCGATCCTGAACTATCCGCAATCATCACCAATGCGATTACAGAGATATATGTCAAGCAGCTTTTAGAGCAAAAAAGATTTCAGACTTCTTCGGTTTTACGCTCCTTGGAAGAGCAATTAGCTGTAGCAAAAATTGAACTAGAAAATTCTGAAAACGAACTTCGAGAATTTCGAGAAAGGAATCCCTTCGTTTTTTTAGCCCAGGATGGCCAGAATGTGGTTTCGGAAGTGGCAAGTTATGAATCGACAATTTATAAGTTTAATAGTAATATTAATGACTTAAAAAGTCACATTCAAAAGACGAGAGAAGCCCAAGATTTTAACGCCAAAGTTCATGCGACACGACAATTGCTGGCATTGCTTGATGATCAAGAATTTCCAGGTGCATTGCCTGCTTCGCAGCAACTCGAACAATATTTGAGCACATTTATGTTATTGCAGCAAGATAATTATTCTGCTGATCATCCCCAGATTATCAAAGTTAAAAATCAAATTTTAGATTTAATCGATGAAGATATTAAAATGGCTGAACAACATTTAACAAATCTTCAAAATAATTTACATCGTACAGAAAAAAGTCGAGATCAATTCGAAACAAATTTAAGAAGACTTCCTAGAAACCAATTACGGCTAGCCGAATTGGAAAGAAATCGGCAAATTAAAGAGAAAATAGTATCTAGTATAATTACTCGGTATAATGAAGCGAAAGTAACAGATGCTGCCATTATTCCTGATGCCTTTATTATTGATAAAGCACAGCCTCCTTTAGTCTATGGTAGTATGATGGAGAGAATTCAAATTATTATATTAGGAATATTATTTGGATTGATAGTAGCAATTGCCTTTTTTGTCGTTATAGATATATTTAATAAAACATTCAGAACGGCTCAGGAAGTTGAATCGACTTTGCGATTACCAGTCTTAGCGACCATTCCAATTATTGTAAGTGATAAAGAAATTCCGGAAAATTTTGATGGCCAAAAAAAGTATGATCCCAAACTCATCGTTTCGGACTATGCCCCCCACGTCGCTGGCGAGTCATTTCGATTATTGAGGACTAAATTAATTATGCAAAATGAGCAAGATGCTAGATCTTATATTATTGCTAGTCTGAATCCGGGTGAGGGGAAGTCTCTGGTAGCTGCTAATCTGGCCATTGTCTTTGCTCAACAAAAAATTCCTTCAATTTTAATTGATGCGGATTTGAGAAGGGGAGTGCTACATCATACTTTTGCCTGTGACAAAAAGCCTGGAATCACTGATATATTGATCGGAAACTCACCGATTAGTTTTGATGCAATCGCCAAAGTCATTCAAAGAACTCACATTCCTAATCTGTTCTTGCTGTCTAATGGAATTCAAATTCCTAATCCTTCCGAGTTATTGGGTGGAAATCGTATGCTAAAATTGTATGAAGTCCTGAAAGAAAACTTTGGCGCTATAATATTTGATACACCTCCCATTGATATCATTCCAGATGCTTTAATTCTAAATAACTTTGTAAAAGGATTAATACTGGTTATACGTTATGGTAAAACTCATGCCAATCGGTTGAATAGTAAAATTACTGAGTTCACACAGATACGCAGTAACCTAAAGGGTATTGTTTTAAATGCTTCTGAAGAAATAAAAGAAAGTGACTATTACAAATATTCATATTATAATTATTAAGGAGGTTGATCTAAATGGATTATCTGGCAAAAATTCTAGAATTTTTTAATGAAAATTTTATGGTTGAATTCAATGGCAAATATACATATGATGATTCTTTGCTTGATAAGGGTATAATTGACTCTACAGGTGTTCTGGAAATAGTAACCTTTTTAGAAAACACCTTTGGCATTCAAGTTGAAGATGAAGAAATTATTCCTTCTAATTTTGATTCAATTAATAATATTAATTCTTATCTCAAGAAAAAGTTATCATTAAAACTTCAAGATGCGAAATAAAATTCTCTTTTTGATATTTTTCAAACCCGATTAAATATTCCCCTCATTTTACATCAAACCTCTTGAAGTAGCCCCATCTTATTCATTATCCATTAGTAAATGATGTTAAAATGATTGCTTATCAATCAATACCACTTTTAAAAAGACTGGAAAAACTTTTTCCAGGTCAAAATAAGTAAACGAAAAAACATTTTCCGCTTATCGTCATGTTATTTATAAAAATCGCTTTTTTTTTCTCTTTAATAATTATTTTCTATATTTATCTCGGTTATCCAATTTTGATTTATATCTTGTCTCTTATAAAAAATAATAAGGTTAAAAAGGATATCTATGAACCACTGGTTTCATTAATTATTCCAGCCTATAATGAAGAGAATTGTATCGCTGATTCCCTGCAAAACAAGCTTACGTTAAATTATCAAAAAGATAATCTTGAAATCATTGTAGTGTCAGATGGCTCTACTGACCGCACCGAGGAAATAGTTGCAAAATTTGAGAATGATGGAATTCAACTGATAAAACAAAATCCACGAGCGGGTAAAACACAAGCTTTAAATCGTGCGGTCAGCATGGCAAGAGGAAAAATAATTATATTTTCAGATGCGAACTCTATGTATCATCCAGAGGCCATTAAGGCATTATTAAAAAATTTCGCCGATCCAGAAGTTGGGTATGTTACTGGCCAAATGAAATATGTGAATCCGGATGGGAGCATGATGGGGGATGGATATACAAGCTACATGAAATATGAAAACTTTTTGAGAGAGAGAGAAACTTTAGTTGGATCCATTGTTGGTGTAGATGGAGGTATTGATGCCGTTCGAAAACATTTGTATAAGCCTATGAATCCGGATCAATTGCCAGATTTGGTTTTACCCCTTCAGGTGGTATATCAAGGATTTAGAGTTGTTTATGAACCGCAGGCAATTTTAGAGGAATCGGTTTTGACCAGTCCCAAGGATGAGTATCGGATGAGAGTTCGGGTATCTTTGCGGGCTTTTTGGGCAATTAAAGACATGAAATCATTATTATCTATTCGTAAATTTAGAATTTTTGCTGTTCAATTATGGTCGCATAAAGTTTTACGTTATTTGGCTTCTATCTTTTTCATATTACTGTACGTCACGAATTTTTTCCTTTATAATACTCATCCTTTTTTTACAGCTTTTTCCATTTTACAAAATAGTTTTTATTTACTTTCATTAATTGCTTTTATCCTGGATAAGACAGGAAATAAAGTGAGTAAATTAAGTTTTGCTTTGTATTTTGTTTTAATAAATATTGCCGCCGCACATGCTTTTATAAAATTTTTACAGGGGAAAAGACAAATACTCTGGACTCCACGCAAAGGCTAATAATTCGTATATATTCAAAACATAGAAGAGAAATTGATCAAGCTTTTTTAAAGGTATGGAATTATCTATGGTATTGAAATAAAAAGAAAATGAAAAGCAAGTTTTGCTTTTTTTATATAAGCTGTTTCTATTATGCCTGAGGTGATACCAAAACATCGGATGAATGAAAATTAATGATTTCTAGCGAAATTAAATTTTTATTGACTCATTCTAGCATTTATGGTTTGGGTACAATGATCTCCAGAGTTGCTTCGCTTTTGCTTTTGCCATTGTATACCCGCTATTTGACACCCTCGGATTATGGTGTGTTGAGTACTATCGAAATTACCAGTGGTTTAATTGGGATTGTCGTTACTATTGGAATTGCCTTGGGACTCTCTCGTTTTTTTTATGAATCCGAGAATGATAAAGATAGAAATCTGGTAGTTAGTACTACCTTTCTTGTTTATTCTTTTATTGCAATGTTGGTTTTACCCTTTTTATTTCTCTCCGCTAAACCATTTTCCTTTATATTATTTAAAAAAGTAGATTATTGGAATTTATTTACTATCAGTTTTTTTACTCTGATTATTCAGGGAGTAAATGATATCGGCGCGATGTACTTGCGCCTTCTAAAAAAATCCACTCTTTTTATTCTTATTACAATCAGTAGGCTAATATTTATAATCTTCTTAAATATTGTCTTTATTGTACATTTTCAGATGGGAATTTTGGGTATTCTTTATAGCTCACTTATTGTATCATTGCTGTACGGTTCAACCTTAACATTTTTTATTCTATGGCGCACCAAGATTAGATATTCCCATCGGTTGGCCATTGACATATTGAAGTACAGTTTGCCGATTATTCCTTCTCGGTTAGCCGAAACTTTAGTTAAACAATCTGATAAATATTTTGTGTTGCACTTTTTCTCAACCGCTCAATTGGGAATTTATAGTTTGTCCCTAAAAATTGGGAATTCAGTTCATGATTTACTTACCGTTCCCTTTAATATGGCGTATATTCCCCGTCGCTTTGAGATTATGCAGAGAGTTGATGCAAAAAGAATTTATGCCCGAATCTTTTCGTATTATATGTTTTTAATGATAAATGTTGGTCTGGCAATTTCTATGTTTATTCCTGAAATCCTTCGTCTTCTGGTGACGCCAGAATTCTTTGAGGCTGCTCGTTACATTCCTTTGGTAGTCTTTTCCATGATTATATTCGGAAGTCATCGTCATTTAGAGTTTGGTATTCTCTACTCTAAGAAGACCAAATTTTTGGCATATATTAATGTTACGACCTCTATAGTGAATTTATTACTAAATTATTTTTTTATTCGAAATTTTGCTTTATGGGGGGCAATTATTTCATCAATTGCGGCTTTGTCGATTCAGGCTTTCGCTTTTTATTATTTTTCCACTAAACAATATGCCATAAAATATGAATTTAGTAGAATTATCAAAGCGCTTATTTTGGCAATTGCTTTTTACCTGGGTTCAACCCAGATAAATTTTCCAATTGTTTTAATAAATCTAATGATAAAAATTGGTTTATTTATAATGTTCTTTCTCTCATTTTTTTATATGCGAATTCTTACTATCGAAGAAAAAGAGTCTATTAAACATTTTTCTAAAAGTAGAAGATTTTTATTTTTTGGTCGAAAACATCAGATTAACGCTCCCATCACTCATTGAAAATACGATATTTTGATTTCATTGATTTTTATTCTCTTTTTCGCTGGATATGGAAAAATCCAACGAAAGAATTTGAAAGAAAATTTGCTCAGTATCTGGGTGTTGAATATGCGCTGGCCACCAGTTATGGCCGGACGGCACTTTATTTAGCTTTAAAAACAATCGGTATAACTGGATGTGAAGTTTTACTTCCCGCGTTTATCTGTACCGTAGTAAGACAGGCGGTAGTTCAGGCTGGGGGTATCCCACGATTTGTTGATATTAATTTTTCAGATTTAAGTTTTGATCTGGTTGATTTGAAGGCAAAAATTAATCCAAAGACTCGGGTAATTTTATTAACACATTATTTCGGAAATGTTGCCCCTAACTTTACCGAAATTCTTCAAATTGCACAAAAGCATCAGCTGATACTCATCGAGGATTGTGCCCATTCCCTGGGTGCAACCTTTCAGCAAAAAAAAGTTGGAAACTTTGGTGACTTATCCATTTTTTCATTAACGAAAAATTCTGTTAATTTTGGAGGAGGAGTACTGGCGACAAATAATAAACAATTCTATCTTTCTGCAAAAACGTTTTTGGAAAATGAAAAAATATCGTTAAAAAAACGAATTGCCGATTTTCCAATGATTCTATCTTATGGGGCAGAACAATTTGTTCAGCGTTTACTATTAGACCGTGTCAAATTTTCACAATGGAAATGGAAATTAGTAAATTTGCCAGTAATGATTATAAAATTAAGAAGTATATTTTTAAAACCTATTATCTACTTCATATCCAAGAATAAGCGAACCGCCGCTAGTAGCCATAATGGAGTTCAACTCCATGAGAATGATTCTCATTCAATGCAAATATTAAACATCGAACCACTTATTTCTTCTCTCGCTTTAAGTCAGCTGAGAAAAATTGATCAATTAAATCAAAAACGTCGTTTAATATGTGAAAATTTAGATCGATGTAAATATTCGCATATAGCAAATAAAGACATAAATCAAACTTCACGTTCAGCAGGAACAAATAAGTTATTTAGTTTTAATCACCAGGATATTTTCTATTTGATGCGAAAATATCAAAAAAGAGGGATTTCATTGAAGCCAACCTGGCCGACTCATCAATCCATCTGGACTGAACAAAATACTTCCAATTTGCAAAGAATTTCCCGTCAGATTCTTACAATGAACATACATCCTGATTTGACCAGAAAAGAAATCGATATGATAATTGAGATTATTGAGAACTGATTTTTGTAAAGAAAATATTTATCTGTGATCGGAATATTGATTTAAAAAGGAATTCGTTATGGATCTGTATAAATATGTGCTAAAGTATATTATTATTCCTGTATGGGCTACATGGGAAAGGAGTCCCTATCGAAAACATTTAAAATATATGTTAAAATCGCAATATTTTAGCCGTGAAACGATTAAAGAAATACAATGGCAAAAATTAAAAAAAATCTTACATCATGCCTACCAGAATAGCTCTTTTTATCGCCGCAAATATGATGAGGCAGGAATCAATCCTGAGAATATAAATAGTTTCAGCGATTTTCTTAAAATACCTATATTGAGTAAAAGTGAAGTTATTAAAAATAGTGAAGAAATTTATGTCCCTTTCATGGATAAATATGTTCCTTTTTTGACCTCTGGCTCTACAGGAAATCCTCTAAGAGGATATCGTGACAAAGCCTGTAATGAGTTTATGAGAGCGGGAGGAATGCGCAGTAATATTTGGGCTGGCTATGATATGGGTGAACGAATCTACTGCCTTTATGGTAATCCAGAGAAAGAGTTAAAAGGCTGGAAAAAATTAAAATCACAAATACGACGTAAATTTTTATATCGTACGGAGGTTTTAAATCTATTAAAGCTTACGGAACAATCCATGTTAGACTTTGCCAAAAAAATGAGAAAGAAACCTCCTTCCTTATTATGGGGACATGCCCATGCCTTATATCAATTAGCTCTTTTTTATGAAAAAAAAGGGATTTTAGATATTCGACCAAAAGGAATGTATTCTGCCGGAATGGTTTTACATGATTGGGAAAAGAAAAAAATTGAAGAAATTTTTCAATGTAAATTGCAAGATCGCTATGGTTGTGAGGAATTGGGACTGATTGCCACTGAATGTAAAGCGCAACAAGGATTACATATCAATACGGATGTCCACTATGTTGAATTTCTGGACCCGGACGGAAATCCTGTGGCACCAGGTGAACGAGGTTCGATTGTTATTACCGACCTAACAAATTATGTAATGCCATTCATTCGATATAAAATTGAAGATATCGGTATTCCCTCGGATGAATATTGCACTTGTGGAATCACTCAACCTCTGATTAAGAAAATTGAAGGAAGAATTGCAGATTTTATCATTACTCCACAGCATGAACTCGTCTCAGGTATTTCTTTAACTGATCATTTTGCGGGACAAATCCCGGGGGTTGCACAGATGCAAATTATTCAAAATAAAATCGATGTTTTAAATTTAAAAGTAGTGAAGAACGAGGATTTTGGAAATGGGAGCATGGAAAAAATTTCTCATATGGTAGAAGATTTTTTTGGCAAGGAAATGAAATTCGAAATTGAGTTTGTAGAAGAAATTCCTAAAGAAGCATCAGGAAAATTTCGTTTTACGATATGTAATTTAAAGCATGATCTTTTGTAAGCTTTACCACTCAAGGTTCAACCGCTGGTAAATGCCAAAACTTGTTTTTATATAGAAGTAAGAGCGAAACAAAAAAAATGAATCATTACGAATGAATGTAAGAAATACTTTTACAATCGATAGAGAAGCTGAATCCCTTTTCCATCCTGGTGAAAAAAAATGGCCTTTCTATGGATTATTAATTTATACTATGATGTTTTATTCTCAGTTTGCTGGACGTTATCCTTTTTTAGCACCTCTGCGTCTCGAATTCTTTCTTGGACTTAGTTTGATTATTTATGCTTTTGCTCAAATACTTTCTGGAAAAGTCAGCTTTAAAGAAAATTTAATGAATTTTGCCGCCTTATTATTCATTACAGTAGCTTTCATTACCATCCCATTTGCATATGTAAAAATAAGTGCCTTAAATGCATCTTATGATCTGCTAAAATTCTTTGCCATTTATTTAATGATAATCACGACAATCAATAATGAAAAAAAACTAAAGGTGTTTGTTTACGTTTATGAAGCAATGATTGTGTTAATATTTTTCGAACCCTTCATTCAATCCTTGCAAGGAAAAGGATTTGTTTGGAACAATGGAATGTGGCGTTTGAGAGGGGTAACAAATTATTTTGGGCATCCCAACCAACTGGGTGGAATGACTGCAGCCAATTTGCCTTTTTTATTTTATTTATTCAAATATCAGCGTTCAAAACTCTGGAAGATTATTTATTTAATCTTAATTATTGCTTCGCTCCGTGTTATTATGCTAACACAATCCCGAACGGCATTTGTAGGGGTAATGGCTTTTGCATTTTTTGTATGGATATTCTCTAAGAAGAAGGTAATATCACTCGTTGCTATTTCAATAGTTTTAATAATAACATGGTATTTTGCTCCTCCTGAGACTCGTGATCGATTCCTAACCCTTGGTATGGCAGATCGAGTAGTTAGCGGACGGGCAGATCATGAAGAAGCGGGATCAATGTATTCCCGGTGGGTCCTTATACAGATAGGTTTCGAAGCATTTAAAGAAAATCCTATTTTAGGCCTTGGATTAAACTGCTA
>CAYMXZ010000071.1:0-15052 GCA_964394475.1 uncultured Caldithrix sp.
GCTTTCCACTGGAATTCCTGCCATGTGTTCCGCTTCACTCAGGGCCTGTTGAACGGACTGAATAGTCTGTTCAATATTGACGACCACTCCCTTGCGCAGTCCATGCGAGGGAGCACTGCCGATACCCACCACATTTAATCGGCCACCCGTTTCTTCGCGGACAATCACGGCACAAACTTTGGTAGTGCCAATATCCAACCCGGTAATAATTCTACTTTCCATTTTTCATCCTAACTTTTTCTCGATACAATGACTCGATCTTTAAAACGTAGATCAATATATTTAATGCGATCCAATTCGTTATAAACGGCAGGATCTTTAACCAAACTGCTCAGAATAAAAAGACGTTGAGATACAAAATCACCGCCCAATTCAACCCTGGTACCCCCTTTAATCAAATACAGACAGGGCGGGAGTTTATAATCGATATGAATTTCCGAGATGAACTGAAAAAGATCATTATCTACTTCCCGCATTCGGGAAATCAATTTAAGCGCTTCTAACAATGGCTTCCGGTTTTTTAACAGCGAATTCGCCGTAAGACCGGTGATCAATGGCAAATGACTCACAGTTATCCCGGCTTTATTAGGCAGAATAACACCATATTCATCAATCATATACACCTGTTGATCAACTAAGTAAGCCACGGGTACTCTTTCCTGTACTGAAATAATCATCGTCGAAGGCAGTGAACGGGCCAGGCTGACTCCCTTAAGGTAATGATTTTTCAAAATCCGACCGCATATTTGACGGGTTGGAATCTGATATAAATTCGTACCCATTTTCAGATTGGCCAGGCGCAGGATTTCCTTCCGATCTACCAATTGATTCCCTTCCACTCTGATTTCTTTCAGGACAAACATTTGACTATGTGTCAACAGATGAGAAATCAGACGAAACATTCCCAGACCAATACCCAGCACTACCACTATTCCCATTATCCATTTCAGATTGGGAAATGGTGCTCTTTCGGCTGACCCATCATTCCGATAATGATGAAGCGCCTTAGTTTGGTTGAGTAACTTTCTTTTCTTCCTCATCCGAGAATCCCACTAATTTTACCTCAAGTTCTAACCAGACTTTGAATTTTTGATACACCATGTGCTGGACTTTTTGGATAAGCTCAAAAATATCCTGGGCGGTGGCGTGCTCATAATTGATGATGAAGTTGGCGTGCTTGGGAGACACCATCGCTCCACCGATTCGCATTCCCTTACAGCCAGCCTGTTCGATCAAAGTACCGGCATACTGTCCCGGCGGTCTCTTGAAAACACTTCCGCACGAACCATAATCCAGAGGTTGTTTAGCAGCACGCTGTTCCAGATAATGGTGACGAGCTTTCTCCAACTCCCGGCGTTCCCCTTTTATAAGCCGCAGCTGACATCCCAAAATAATTTTATCCTGTAATCGATCAGCCCGACGATATCCAAATCCAGCCTCTTCTCCACTGATGGTCACAAAATCTCCGTCATACGTCATGGTTTCTATCGAAATGACCCGCTCACCGATTTCACCCACAAAAGCCCCGGCATTCATCCGCAGGGCACCCCCTACCGTGCCGGGAATTCCGGCCATGAAGTCCAATCCCGCCAACTGCTGCTGCTCACAATAACTTACCAGCTCTGACACCAACACCCCTGCTCCTACATTAACTATCTCATCGGTATGAGTTAATTGCGAACAGCAACGTCGTAGCTGTAAGACCACCATTCGCAAACCTTTATCATGAACCAAAATGTTCGACCCACATCCTAACGGAAAAATGGGTATTTTATGAATTCGGCAATAGCGGAGCATCTCCTGCAATTCCTGGCGATTTTCCGGGAAGCACATCGCAGCTGCCGGACCGCCTACCTTGTAGGTGGTATAATTCTTCATCGGCTCTTCCAGTAAAACTCGCCCCGGAAATCGACTGGCTAATGATAAAGCAACCTGATGTAAATCGTTTTCCTTAGCCATTCTTACCATTGGATTTTCTTTTACTAAAATTCGATTTTCCATTGGCATTTTTCAATAAATCAATAAAGCTATTGCCCATTTTCCAGATGTCACCGGCGCCGAGAGTAATGACCATATCTCCGGGTTGAACCAATTGCAGGAGATATTCTGGAATCTGGTTTTTATCCTGCAGATAGTGAACTTCACGATGTCCCATAGAAATAGCCGTATCGGCAATTAATTTGCCGTCAATGCCCGGAATGGGTTTTTCGCGTGCCGGGTATACATCGGTAAAGACCACGATATCGACTTGAAAAAAAGAACGGGCGAAATCCATATAAAAATCGCGCGTGCGAGAATAGAGGTGAGGTTGAAACACAGCGATAATCCGGCGATTGGGCCATCCGCTTCGGGCGGCTTTTAAAGTAGCCATAATTTCACTGGGATGATGAGCATAGTCATCTACGACCATGATATCATTGATCTGGGCTTTTTGTTCAAAGCGGCGGCTTACTCCGCTGAACTTCTCCAATCCTGCCTTGATTTTTTCAAAAGGAATGTCCAGTTCAAAACCGACCGCGATGGCCGCCAGCGCATTCAAAACATTATGCTCACCTGGAATTTTCAACCGCACTTTCCCCATGTTGTACTTCATATAATTGAAAGAAAAAGAAACCCCACCCTCCCGATGTTCGACCCCATGCGCTTGAATATCGGACTGTTTATTAAAACCATAGGTCGTAATGCTTCTTTCAATGCGGCTCAGAATTTCCTGAACACCAGGATGATCCAGACAAACGATAACCCGCCCATAGAAGGGAATTTTATTCGCAAACGAGACAAATGAATTCTTCAGATCATCCAGATTTTCATAAGAATCGAGATGGTCCGGTTCAATATTAGTGATCACGGCAATGGTGGGAATGAGCTTTAAAAAAGATTTATCATATTCATCTGCTTCGGCCACTAAAAATTGACTATCGCCTAATTTGGCATTGGTATCCAGCGCCCTCACCCTGCCGCCAATAATTAGCGTCGGATCCAGATCACCTTCACTGAGAACGGCTCCAACCAGAGAGGTGGTCGTTGTTTTTCCGTGAGTCCCGGCAATGGCGATCCCAAATTTCAGACGCATCAACTCCGCCAGCATTTCAGCGCGTTTGATGACCGGAATTTTTCGGCGGATAGCTTCCTGTACTTCCGGATTATCGATGGTCACCGCCGAGGAGTATACCAAAACATCGGCATCTTTGACATTTTCAGGCAGATGTTTACCGGATATTTTGACTCCAATTTTTTCAAGATGCTCCGTCACCTCCGTGAGAGTCCGGTCAGAACCGGTTACCTTATAACCTAAATTAACCAATACTTCTGCAATTCCACTCATTCCGATTCCACCGATCCCAACAAAATGAATATTTTTTATTTTCCCCAGTCTAATTTTCATTTTTCCTCTCAAGTAGTTTAATGATTTGATCTGCTATTTTATCGGCGGCCTGCGGTGCATAAATCGATTTCCAGTTCTGGCCCATGCGGGCGGCTTCCGCCGGATGGGTTAATAGATATTCAACAGCTTCTTGCAAATTCTCAGTGAATTTAGCATCTTCCCTGACCAGAATTGCTGCACCAGCCGACACAATGGTCTGCGCATTCTTTTCCTGATGCTGAGCCGCCGCTAATGGATAAGGAATGAGAATACACGGCTTTTGAACCATCGCTAATTCAGCCAGCGTTATAGCGCCTGCTCGACTGATGATGAGGTCAGACGCCGAATATGCTTTATCCATTTCCTGGATATAATCGAAAACTTTTACCCCTTTCTCTCTGGAAATAGACCAATTACTCACTTCCGCATAATTATGTTTTCCCACTTGCCATAAAAGCTGAACTCTGTATTTCTGAATCAACTCCCCAGCCAAGTCTCTGATCGCTTTATTGATAGAATGAGCACCCTGACTTCCTCCAAAAATAAAAATGACCGGTTGATCAACCTGTAAACCCCAGAAGGATCGGGCCTGCTCCTGAGAAATGAGTTGCAAGGAACGTCGCACAGGAACGCCGGTGACGACAGCTTCCCCCTTCACTTTTTTCAGATGGGAGATAACTTCCGGATAAGGTACACAAATTATATCGCTGTATTTTCCAAGAAGCCGGGTTGTCACTCCCGGATAACTATCCTGTTCTTGGATAAGGGTGGGTATTCCCAGTTTAGATGCCACATATACCACCGGTCCACTCACATAACCACCGGTGCCCACGACTACTTCTGGTTTAAACTTTAGAAGAATCCATAGACTCTGCAGTAAACTGATGAGCAATTTTATGGGAAATAAAATATTTTGCAGTGTAAAAAATCGTTGAAAACCGGAAATCCAGATTTTCCGATAGCGGAAAGGATAATTTGGAATAATTTGATTTTCAATCCCACGATATCCGCCCACAAACAAAATAACGAACTGCCCTCTTTGCTGCAAGGCTTCGATAGTGGCCAGAGCCGGATATAGATGTCCACCCGTACCACCACCCGCAAAAATAATTTTTACCGACATGGTCTTCATTTGAGATACCGCAGTTTCCGGTTACTATAGTTTTGCATGGCTCTTTGCGCAAAATGATAACTATTCACCTGAACTGAAGAACGTCCCTGCGCTGAAATGTTTAATAGCAAACCAACCGACAGGCAGCAGGTAAGCAGCGAACTTCCTCCATAGCTGATGAAAGGAAGTGGCAGCCCGGTGGGCGGTGCCAGATGAACAGCTACCATCATATTTATTAATGCATAAAAAATGATATTCGCTGTTAAACCGAATGCCAAATATTTGCTGTATTTATCAGGTACTTTTTTAATAATGAGAATTCCACGGTAAGCAAGAATAGCAAATAATAATACGACAAATGATGTCCCCACAAATCCCCATTCTTCCCCAATGATGGAAAAAATGAAATCGGTATGAGCTTCCGGGAGGAAGAACAGTTTTTGATTGCTCTGAGCGAAACCTCGACCCGTGATGCCACCGGCGCCCAGACTAATTAATGATTGGATGATTTGATACCCCTTTCCCAATACATCGCTCTCTGGATTCAGGAATCCGGTTATTCGCGCTAGCTTATAGCTGGATGATTTAATGATCATCACCGCCAGTGGAATGAAAAGCACGGTCAGTGAGAAGAAAAACTTTATCGGAATAGGAGAAATGAACATCATCGCGATAGCAATAGCGCTTAACATAAATGCCGAACTAAAATCTGGTTGCAAAACAATTAAACCAGCAAATAGAAAAATATAAAAGAGATGAGGTATGAATCCCTGGGTATAGCTGGAAAGATATTGTTCTTTGCGGGAAAGTGAATCGGCAAAAAACAAAATGATGGATAGTCGAGCAATATCTGTGACCTGGATATGAAAAAATCCAGCTCCTATCCAGCGACCGCGATGGGTAATCAGCAGAAAAACAAGCAATAAAAAACTAACGACCACAAAAATCCAGCTTTTGTGTTGAAATTTTTCATAAGGAATTTTATAAGCGGTCATCATGATAATAATTCCGGTAAATACCCACAGTAATTGTTTTTTCAGATAGAAGAGATGATCCTGTCGAAATTTTTCGGCATAGAAGGCACTGGAACTATACACCATGATGATCCCGAATGCCATCAAGGTGAGGACGATGTAAAAAATCCACAAATCCAAGCGACGCCGTTTCATTCGTTCAAACCTGCCACAATTTTTTTAAACTGCTGACCGCGGTCTTCATAATCCCGGAACATATCGAAACTCGAACAGGCCGGAGACAGGAGTACCACATCTCCTGGCTGCGCACGATGATAAGCCGTTTCTATCGCCTCAGCCAGGTTTTTCGCCCGAAGAACCGGAACAATTTTCGTCCAGGCCTCCGACATCCGTTCGGAGGCCTGACCTATCAGTACCGCAACCTTCACCCGCTCTTTCAACAAGTCATTTACTTCGCGAAAATCCCCGCCCTTGTCCTTACCACCGGCAATTAAAATGATATTGCCGGGAAAACTCTGCAGTGCATATCTCAAAGAATCTACCGTGGTAGCCTTAGAATCATTAAAGAAACGGACACCATGTAATTCCCGTACGAATTCTAACCGGTGTTCGAGACCCTCAAAACTTGAAATTTCCTGGGCAATAATCTCAGTAGAGATATGTTGTAAATAAGATATTAACGCAGCCACCATCATATTGTAACGATTATGGGGACCTCGCAGCTGATAATTCATCAAAGGAACAACCTCTGTTCGGTTTTCCAATTGAATAATCATCTGATTTTCCTGCCAAAAAATGCCGGGCATGGAATGCGAGTGTTGACTGAAAACCAATTTCTGCGGTTTACTATTTTGAACCTGCTCTTTTACATACTGGTCGTCCCAATTATAAATAAGCAGATCCTGGTCTGTCATATTCATCAAGATGTTTAGTTTAGCCCTGGCATAAGACTCGAAGTCTGGATATCGATCCAGATGGTTAGCCGTTAAATTCATTATAACAGCCAGACGGGGATGAAAACAGAAAATTGTTTCCAGCTGAAAACTGCTTATTTCCAGAACCACATACCTGGGTGTGGGATTATCCAGTACACTTTCTGAAAAAGGATTTCCGATATTTCCAGCCACAATAGTGCGTGGTTCAACTCTTCGGAAAATTTTACCGGTCAATGTGCTGGTGGTGGTTTTTCCATTTGAGCCAGTGATAGCAAAAATAGGCGCAGGACAAAACCAGGAGGCAACTTCGATTTCTCCGATAATTGGAATGTGCTTTTGCGAGGCTTCTTTCAAGATGGGAATGTCCAGTGGTAGACCGGGGCTGATGCAAATAAGATCGGATTCCAGGATGGCTTCTGAATGTTTTCCTGTTTCCAGAGTTATTTTTTTATTTTGAAGAATCTCCATCGGCAGTGAGAGCTGGGCAGCGGGCTTCACATCGCTTAAAAGCACTAACGCACCATGGCGCGCTAATAATTGAGAGACGGCTATACCACTGCGGGCAGCACCCAGAACGGCAACCTGCTTCCCATTTAATTGGGCACGATTGACATCAGTATTTTTTTCCAGGTGAAAGCTCATCGAAATTTTCAGCTCTTCTCTTTCTGTTTATCGCACTTTAAAAGTAGTAAGGGTCAACAGCGCTAATAAAATTCCTATAATCCACAGACGGGTCACGACTTTTGCCTCATGCCAGCCCATCAATTCAAAATGGTGATGGAGCGGCGCCATTTTAAAGACCCGTCGCCCCTCACCATATTTCCGTCGCGTATATTTAAAATAGCTGGTTTGAATAATCACTGACACCGTTTCTGCCACAAAGACGCCACCAATGAGAATCAGCAGTATTTCTTTTTTCAGCAAAACCGACATGGTTCCCAGAATACTCCCCAGGGCGAGCGCGCCGGTATCTCCCATAAATACCTCGGCGGGATAGGAATTATACCATAAAAATCCCATGGTTGCTCCAACCACCGCCAGACTGAATACAGTGAGCTCACCTGAACCAGGGAGATAGATGATGTTTAGATAGTCACTAAAATTCACGTTGCCGGTGACATAGCTCATTCCAGCAAAGGCCAGCATGGCGATGGCCACTAAACCGGCCGCTAAACCGTCCAATCCATCCGAGAGATTCACCGCGTTGGAAGTTCCGGCAATTACAAACACCACCACCGGTATATATAACCAGCCAAAATTAATTTCCAGATTTTTAAAGAAAGGCATACTGGTATTCGCATTAATTCCATTGGCAATAAAATCTGGATTAAAGTAAATCATCGATCCGATGAAAATTCCCAGTATAATCTGACCAGCCATCTTATAACGTGCCACTAACCCTTTTTTAATCTTTTTGATGGCCTTCAGATAATCGTCCATAAATCCAACCAGACCCATCCACATGGTAGCGATCGAGATTAATACAATATAAAAATTTGTTAATTTTGCCCAGAGCACAACTCCCAGAACGATTCCAGATAGAATGATTAAACCGCCCATGGTGGGAGTGCCTGCTTTTTTCAAATGGGTTTGCGGACCGTCGGCGCGGATCTCCTCTCCAATCTGCCTGGCTTTCAGAATGCGAATTATTTTCGGTCCAATGATCAGGCTGAAGAGTAGTGCAGTGATGGCGGCCAGAGCAGCCCGTACAGTGATATAACGGAACAGATTAAATCCAAAAAAGAAGTCTTTAAACTGATAGAGAAAATCACTCAGCATACCGTTTCCTTATATGTCAAGATAATCAAGCACTTTTTCCATGCTCATACTTCGCGATCCTTTTACCAGCACGATATCATTTTCCCTCACCCGCTGGTTTAACTCCCTGGCTAAATCCTGATGGGAAGTAAAGATTTCTGAATGAGTAGAACGATTCTTCCCTTTTTGTAATTCTTCTACGATGAGCCGACTAAATGGGCCTAAACAAAAAACAAAATCAATTTTTTTATCTTGCAGATAGTGTCCAATTCGGCGATGCTCCTCGGCACTGAATTCCCCCAATTCCAGCATATCACCGATCACTAAAAATTTTCTTGAATTTTTAGCCACAGAATAGCTTTCCAGAAAATCAATAGCCGCTCTCAGCGATTCAGGATTCGCGTTGTAAGCATCATTAATGATAGTCACACCCTGTCGGTTTTGCACTTCCATTCGTTTATCGGTAAAGATAGCCGTTTCTAGCGCTTCTTTTATCTCGGTTACCGAAACCCCCAATTCCATACCCACACTTCCAGCCAGCAACGCATTTAAAAGCTGATGACGACCGGGAAGTGATACCCGAATTGGAGGGCCATGATTGATGCGAAAACAAACATGGCCCCATTGGTCTACATTCACCAGCGTCGCCTGGTATGTGCAATTTTCCCTCAACCCGAAGGTGATACTAACCACACCTGATCTTTTATAATTTTTTAGAAATTCATCTTCCAGATTCAAGTAAATCTTTCCGCCGGGAGTTACTCCGTCCAATAAGGTTTTTTTCTCCTGAAAGATGGCCTGTCGCGATCCAAAGAAACCAATGTGACCACTACCAATATTGGTAATAGCCGCTTGAGTCGGTTTGACCATTCTCGTAAGAGTGGCGATTTCTCCCGGATGATTGGTCCCCATCTCGATAATTCCCACCTCCACATTCTTTTGCAACTGCAAAAGACTTAAAGAAACACCGATAAAGTTATTCAAATTCTTTGGGGTTTTGATGATACGGTATTTTCGAGACAACACCGCCGCCAGCATTTCTTTGCAGGTCGTTTTCCCCGTCGAACCGGTTAAAGCAAAAATCTGCATCGAAAATTGTGACCGATACCAACCGGCATACTCCATTAAAAAAGCCAGCGTATCGGTCACCCGCAAAGTAGGGAGAGAGTCCATTCCAGCAGTCAGACGATGAGCCTGGGAAATGACCAGGGCGGCTGCACCGCGCTCTATGGCGGTTTTCAAAAAATCATGCCCATCAAAGTGCTCACCCTGTAACGCAACAAAAACTTCACCTTGCTGCAAAGAGCGGGTATCGGTTGAGATTCCAGTCACAAGAAAGTCTCTATTTATATTTGAAATAGCCTGTATCGTGTGAGACTCTTCTAAAAAATTTTTCAGCACCATCGGTTCCATGTTCACGCCGCCACTTCTTTTTTCTCTGGAAATATCCACTGCCTTTTATGAAAATAGTCTTTTAATATGTCACGATCGGATAACGGATATTTGATCCCTTTAATTTCCTGATAATTTTCATGCCCTTTGCCAGCGATTACTACACTATCCCGAGAAGATGCCATTTTTAGCGCGGTATAAATGGCTTCCCGCCGATCGGGTATAATTTTCACCTTTGACTTATCCGAAATTCCGGACAAAATATCATTTATTATAGCCTGAGGATCTTCGGAACGCGGATTATCATTGGTCAAAATGATTTGATCACCGTAATCTTCTGCCACTTTTCCCATCACCGGACGTTTTCCACGATCACGATCACCGCCAGCTCCAAACACCACAATCAGAGATTGGGGACGAGTTTCCCAGATGGCCTGCAAAACATTGCGCAACGCATCCGGAGTGTGGGCATAATCGATATAGACCGAATAACCTTCAGGAGTATGATAATGCTCGCACCTTCCCGGCACTCTTTCCAGGCTTTCAATTCCCTCCTGGATAAAATTTTCATTCAATCCCAAACTGACAGTGGTAGCTACTGAAGCCATTATATTGTAAATATTAAAATTGCCAATAAGCCTTGATCGCAAGGTAATCTCATCTGAAGGAATCCGTAAACGCAATACCATCCCTTCTTTGGGATAGTGGTGTGATAGATAGCTCACGCTCGCCGCCGAATTTTTCATGGAAAATGTAAATATCTCTGCGGCTGTCATCTGTTTCAGCTGAGCACCATAAGGATCATCTTCATTGAGAATAGCACGCTGTGACTCATCCATCTTTTCGAACAGCCGTGATTTAGCTCGAAAATAATTTTCCTGCGTCTGATGAAAATCCAGATGATCACGACCCAGGTTCGTGAAAACTCCTGCTAAAAAGCGAATTCCTTCCACACGTGACAAACTCAAAGCATGAGAAGAAACCTCCATCACGACACTCTTCAAACCCTGCTGCACCATCCGATGGAACAACCTGAACAAATCCAACGATTCCGGCGTCGTTCTTTCGGTGGGTTGCCACTCTGCCCCATCAAAGTATTCCACGGTGGTATGAAGTCCAGGCTTCCAATGCGCTTTATGTAAGATGGAGTGGATCAAATAGGCCGTGGTCGTTTTACCGTTAGTGCCGGTGATTCCGATAATTTTCAATTTTTCATCAGGATGACGATAAAAATTTCGAGAGAGAGTCGCTAAGGCCTGCCGGCTGCTCTTCAGATAAATCACCGTCGACTCTGGAAGATCAATCTTCTCTTCGCAGAAAAAAACGCGTGCACCTTTTTGATAAGCCTGTGAAACAAAGCGGTGCCCATCAGTCTGAAAACCTTTTATGGCAATGAAGGCCTGCTCCGGCTCAATTTTCCGGGAATCATATTGCAAGTCAGAAATAAAGCGATTGCTATCACCCTGAATCTCCAGGATGTCCACGCCTTTCAATATGTCTTTTACCTTCATCATGTTGGTTTGCACACTAACCTTACTGTTTTCAGTTTATCAATTCGGCTGCCGGCTTTGGGTTGCTGACTCACGACCACTCCATGGCCATCCACTTCCGCAGAAAGATTGATTTCGGATAATGCGCTCAGTGCTTCTTTCAGAGACATTCCCGTCAATGATGGCATGGTTGTCATCCGGTGGTTAGACTCATCACCTACATACAAGTTGAGGCCAACGATTTCATCATCTTCTTTCACCACCTGTTGACGTATTACCGTATTTCCTTCGCCGATGGTTTTAATCTTGAGATCCAGACTTTCCAGAATTTTTTCCGCCACTTCCACATCCAGATTTTTCAGATCCGGAATCTCAACTTTTTTCGGGGATGGCCGTTCTGCACGATCTTTGCCGGCATACTGAACGGATTGTTCCAGATCCAGGTTGATAATTTTCTGGGCAATCGATCGGAAAATTGGAGCAGCCACTAATCCTCCATAATAATTTCCTTTCGGCTGACGAATCATCACCAATAACACAAAACGGGGAGCCTGAGAAGGAAAATATCCAATAAAAGAAGCCAGATGTTTATGAGGGTCATACCGCCGGATTTTTTTATCATAAAGTTGCGCGGTTCCGGTTTTACCGGCAATAGAAAAATCGGCCATAAAGGCCTCTTTACCAGATCCTCTCTTCACCACTCCTTCGAACACGGTATTCATCAACTTGGTAGTCTCTTTGGCCAATACCAGTCGTAAGACTTCTGTTTCATTTTCTTTAACTATTTGACCGTTTTCTCGGGTAATTTTCTTCATTAAATACGGTTTGAGAAGTTTCCCCCCATTGGCCACCACTGAATAGGCACATGCTAATTGTAAAGGAGTCACACCCACTTCATAACCAAAACTCATGAAAAGATGAGTGGTTTTAGAAAATTTGTCCAGCAGATTTAAGATCCCTGCACTCTCTCCCGGCAAATCGATACCGGTGGTCATCCCGAATCCGAAATTCCGGGCATATTTATAAAATACCTCTTTTTTCAGTTTTTGAGCAATTTTCACCACCCCGATATTACTGGAATGTTCAAAGACGCTGCGAGCGGAGAGTTGCCCGTATTTCTTATAATCAGTAAACACCTGTCCATACAGGGGATATCGTCCATTTTCGCAGAATATCATTTCCCGATCAAGTTTCAGCTGTAATTGCTCCAGGGCGGCCGCTAATGAAACAATCTTAAATGTAGACCCCGGTTCAACGATATCCGTAATCACACGATTTTTTAAAACTGATTGATCATATTTATTGGGTTGAAAGGGATTGAAATATGGATAATTGGAAAGCGCCAGAATCTCCCCTGTCATAGGGTTCATCAAAACCGCCACGCCGTCTACCGCTCGAAATTTTTCCACTCCTTTGCGCAATTCTTCATCCACAATGGTCTGATAGTCAATATCGATAGTAAGTGTGATATCCATGCCATCGATGGGATCTTCACCCTGATAATCAAGATCAGGCAGCTGGCCGCCCAGAGCATCTTTTTGAAAAATGCTCCACCCCGCTTTACCCTGCAGATAATCATTATATTGATATTCAATTCCCCCTAAAGCGTGGTTATCCAAATCGCAGAAACCGATGACATGAGAAGCCGCTGTGCGATACGGATAAACACGTAAAAATCTTTTTTCTAAAATTAATCCGGGATCTTTCAGTTTTTTCAAACGCTCAGCATCTCGCGGATGCACTTTATGAAGCAGGTAAACAAAATTACTATTCCTCGCCATTTTCTGATTT
Source organism: uncultured Caldithrix sp. (assembly GCA_964394475.1). Lineage (GTDB taxonomy): Bacteria > Calditrichota > Calditrichia > RBG-13-44-9 > RBG-13-44-9 > RQOF01. Next base: position 12,816 of record CAYMXZ010000071.1, read on the forward strand.
ATTTCATGGAGCGAGAGGTTAAAAGTTGATACTAATTCTTTTAAAACTTTCTGGCGATTCTTCAACCGTTTCGCGGAAATGGCAATGGAATAGTTGAGAACATCTTTAGCCAGAATCCTCCCCTGTCGGTCGAATATGGTACCTCGGCGAGCCGGCAATTCATGCCTGTTTTCTGCATTCTTTCTGGCTTTATCCAGATAATATGAATGACTCATCACCTGCAGGACAAATAATTTAGCGGCAACCACAAAAAACGCCACAAAGGTGAGGATATAAATAAATCCCAGGCGATAATTTACCTGCTCCCCCTGATTCGAAGGAGACCAGGGTTGTTGACGATAGATTTTATTTTTCCCGCCCATATTTTGCAAGCTTCCTGGCTGAAACGGTTATTTTCCGGGGTGCTTCCTCAGGCACCTTCATTTTAAAGCGTTCCTCTGCTAATCGCGGAACCTGCCGAATCAACTCGTTTCTGATACTTTCCAACCGTCCGGTCTCGGCATTGAGAACGAGTATCTCCTGATGCAGTTTATCAATTTCTTCCAGATAATCATGAATCTTTACATTCTTCCATTGAAAGAGAATAAAAAAAATCGTAATTAAAAAAATTCCCACAAACAGACCAAAAGCTGAAATCACCTGTGTAGCCACCGCCGCGGCTTTTAACTTAACATTATAGCGAACAGTTTTTTTTCTGCGACTCGATCTTTGGATCATCATTCCACCTTATAGTCAACAATCTTTTCTGCCACCCGCAATTTGGCGCTGCGGCTGCGGGGATTTTGCCGGATCTCTTCCCGATCGGGAAGCACTGGTTTGCGGGTTAAAACTTTCATTTCCGATACTTTATCACATCGGCATTCCGGCAGTTCAGGAGGACAAATACAGTCCCGCTCTTTTTCGCGAAAAAAATCTTTCACTATTCTGTCTTCTAATGAATGATAGGAAATAACCGCTATTCTCCCTCCCCGATTTAAACAGGTGAATGCTTTTTGCAGCGCCCGACTCAACCGACCTAATTCGTCATTCACTTCAATACGAATCGCTTGAAATACCCGCGAAAGAGTCTTATTGATCATCCTGGGAGAAACCACCTTTTCAATAATTTCTCGGAGTCTGGCAGTGGACTCTATGGCGGTTTGCTGGCGAGCTTCAATGATTCGACTGGCAATTTTTCTACTTCTTTTCTCTTCACCAAATTTCCACAAGATCTGTTCCAGCTGAGCCTGACTGTATTGATTCACCACCTCCCGCGCACTGAGCCGCTGCCGACTGTCAAACCGCATATCCAGCGGACCATTGGCCTGATAAGAAAAACCCTTGGCCGGAGAATCAACCTGAAATGAGGATATTCCCAGATCAAAAAGGAATCCCTGCACCGGTAAAAGTTTTTCGCTGTCAAGAATCACATCCAGCTGATCAAAATATGCCTGTTTTATCATTACATTTGGATACGATCCTAATTGGGCTTTGGCATAATGAATGGCATCTATGTCGGCATCTAAACAAACTAATTTTCCGGAAGCACCGATTTTTTCTGCGATAAATCGGGCATGACCTGCCCCACCTACTGTGCAATCCACATATATTCCTTCCGGTAAAGTTACAAGATAGTCTGCTACACGCTCAGCCAGAACCGGCTGGTGATAACGATATAGATCCATATTTTACTAGAACGATTTAAAAATCAAGCACACTCGAGAGCTGCTGGTACTGCGATTCAGCTCGCTGTAAATATTTATCCAGTTCAATTGGATTCCAGATCTCAATCTTTTTTCCAGTACCGAGAACAACAACTTCTTTTTGCAGATTAGCATACTCGATCAGGTCGGTAGGAATGTTTATACGACCTTGTTTGTCTACTCGTTGATGTGAGGCATGGAAGTTAATACGGCGGTTGAGAATTCGACGTTGCGTACCGTCGTTGACATTCTTTTCAATCTCTTCAATCTTTCGGCGCCATTCACTAATGGGAAACATGGCGACGTAACGTTCAGTGCCACGGGTAAGAATAAATACTTTCTCACCATCCTCGTATTGCTGAGTAATCCCCCTGAATCGCGCCGGAAGATTAATCCGCCCTTTCGCATCCAGGATATTGATATACCGCCCAAAATATTCTTCCATAGTAACCAAATGACCCTTTAATGAACTTCGATGGAATTTGCCCCACTTTAAACCACCAATAAATTACAAAAAAATATTAAAAATGCAAGAGTTAACTTAAATTTTTTAAA
>CAYMXZ010000072.1:0-14993 GCA_964394475.1 uncultured Caldithrix sp.
TTTTAAACCGGTTCACGCGATCACATTCTCCCCGCTCCAGGGAACGGGATAAAAACTCGTTGCGCGTGATGTGGATAACCATCCTTCTGTCGATCATGCTGGGCGTACTGAGCATGATTTTTTTCCCCCTGCCCATAAGAAAATCGTATGCCATCGGATATGCAGGATTGCTTCTCATCGTTTGTGGTGCGGCGATAAGATTTACAGCTATCCGGCAGTTAGGTAAATACTTTACAGTAGACCTAACAGTCCATGCTCAGCAGCAACTGATCAAAAACGGCCTTTACAAATACCTTCGTCACCCTTCCTATGCCGGATCACTGCTATCTTTTTTTGGTTTGGGTATTTCTTTCAATAACTGGTTCAGTGTGTTTGTGATCATCATTCCCATATTCCTCTCCTTCAATTATCGGATGAGGGTAGAAGAACGACTTCTGCTGGAGCACTTTGGAGGGGAGTATCGTGAATATCAGCAAAACACAAAAAGAGTGATCCCCTTTATTTACTGAATGAACGATATAAAGACTGTAACCGGTATAACGTTTCTTCCCACCACCATCAAACCTGTTTAAATCTGGGATTGGTTATTCGACATTACCCTTTGGATGAAGGTGGCAACGTAGCCTCTTTCCATGAGCGTATTGATCATCTCATAAGCATTGATTTAGGATAAAAAATTTAATATAATAATACCATAAATCCGGAGGTTTATCATGCCCGAAGAAATCAAAGCCGGTTGTGCCCGACCGACCGGTGGACCGGTCGGAGAAAAAGTGGAACCGGAAAAACAAGGTGAAAAAGAAAATGTTCAGAAAAAGGAGGAACCACGTATGATTAAAGTTGGTCAGAAGGCTCCTGATTTTGTCGCTCCGGCTTACCACAAGGGTAAATTCATTAATGTCAAGTTATCGGATTATCTGGGGAAATGGGTGTTGCTCTGTTTCTATCCCGGTGATTTTACCTTTGTCTGAGCGACAGAAATTTCGGCAGTTGCCGAAAAGTTTGCGGAGTTTCAAAAACTCGGAGTTGAGATTCTTTCCATGAGTATTGATAGTGTGTTTGTCCACAAAATGTGGAACGATCATGAGTTATCAAAAATGGTAAAGGGCGGGGTGCCTTTTCCCATGCTCTCGGATGCCGGCGGCAAGGTTGGAACCGTCTATGGAGTGTATGATGAGAATGCCGGAGTGGAAACCCGCGGCCGGTTCATCATCGATCCCGATGGTGTGGTACAGGGATATGAAGTGCTTACTCCACCGGTCGGTCGGAACGTGGCCGAATCAATGCGGCAGGTGCAGGCTTTTCAACATGTGAGAAACAGTAAGGGAACAGAAGCCTGTCCTTCTGGCTGGAAACCAGGCAAGGCGACCCTGAAACCGGGACCCGATCTGGTGGGACGCGTCTGGGAAGTTTGGAAAACCAAAGAAGCATTCGATTAATATCTATAAAAAATAAAAACACTGTTAACCGATTTAAATTAGGTTTTGCACATTAACCTCATCGCTACCATATTATGTGGTAGCGATTTTTTTATCCGGGCAAATAGGATTATGGCATCCGCTTTACGGAACTTGCTAATTATTTTGGGTGATCAGCTGGACATGGCATCCAGTATTTTCCATGACTTCGATCGGAAACAGGATGCCGTATGGATGGCGGAAGTAAGCAATGAATCCACCCATGTCTGGTCGCATAAAGCTCGCATCGTTCTTTTTCTAAGCGCCATGCGTCATTTTCGTGATACACTTTCCAGGAAGGGAATCACCGTTCATTACACTGAGCTGTGCGATTCAACCCTGGGGAAAGAACTTCGCCAGAGCGTCCAAATCCTGAATCCTCAGCAGATTATGGTGGTGGAACCCGGTGAATGGCGGGTACAGTGGGAGCTAAAACAAGCCGTGCCAGAGCTGCGGATCCTTCCCGATCAGCATTTTCTTTGCTCGCGTGAAGAATTTCGCAACCATGCGGATAGGCGCAAGCAATTGCGGTTAGAATTTTTTTACCGGGAATTGCGGCGAAAACACCATATCTTAATTGAAAATAATCAGCCGGTGGGTGGAACATGGAATTTCGATGCGGAAAACCGCCAGCGTTTCAATAAAAATGGTCCGGGACATTTACCGCTTCCAGTTTCATTTACACCGGATACCATTACTCGTGAAGTCATCTCCCTGGTAGAAAAAAAATTTGCACAACATTCCGGTCGTCTGCAAAAGTTTGATTGGCCGCTCACTCGCGAACAGGCCTTGCAGGCGCTTGATGATTTCATCGCCAATCGTCTCCAGAACTTCGGCCGATATCAGGACGCCATGTGGAGCGGACAACCCTGGTTATTTCATTCTCGATTGAGTGCCGCTTTGAATTTGAAATTATTACATCCCCTGGAAGCAATTAAGGCGGCAGAAAATGCCTATTATCAAATTCAGGCTCCGCTGGCCTCCGTGGAGGGTTTCATCCGCCAGATTCTCGGCTGGAGAGAATATGTGCGAGGAATATACTGGCACTTCATGCCAATGTATGCTGAAAAAAATGAGTTACAGGCCGATTTGCCCCTACCCTCCTTCTACTGGACCGGGGAAACGGACATGAACTGCTTGCGAGAGGTGATTACGCAAACCCTGCAATATGGTTATGCTCATCACATTCAGCGTCTAATGGTTACCGGCCTATATGCCCTATTGTTGGGAGTGAATCCAGTGGAAATCCACCGCTGGTACCTGGCCATCTACGTCGATGCAGTGGAGTGGGTGGAATTACCCAATGTTCTTGGGATGTCACAATATGCCGATGGTGGATTGATGGCTTCCAAACCATACATTGCCACCGGAAAATATATTCAGCGGATGAGCAATTACTGCCAGAACTGTTGTTTTCATCCCGAGCAATCGACAGGTAAAAATGCCTGTCCATTTACCACTTTATACTGGGATTTCTTAATGCGACATCAGAAACGCCTGGAGAAAAATCGGCGAATGCAAATGCAACTCAGAAATTTGCAACGATTGGATAAATCCAAACGGAACGATATCCGAAAACAAGCCGATCGGCTTCGCCATTATGCTATTTAGAATAAATGAAATGAAAGTTTACACAATGCTCCATAACAATAATTATATTTAAAAAGAGCATATTTTTTGTTTACCGGATGATATTTTCAACAATATTCGATGATCATGTTATTGGATAAGGGACATCGGACAATTCACTGTTTACTTTTGTTCCTGTATAACAGCTTATTTTTATTGAAGAAGATCTGAGGTCAGTTTGAATTTTGTTTTCAAAACAGAAAAAATTATCTTCATCACAAGAATGTAATAAATAAGGTTTTACTCGATAGGGGGATTCAATTGAGGTGACCAGGGTTTCACCTGCATTAAACCTTAGTCCCATCAATTTATAAAAAGATGTCTGTATTTATTTCCGAAAAATGTTATTTGAATTTATTCTTTTAATATACAGACTTAATCAATGCCTATAAAAATGAAATTGACATACGGCCGTCTACCAAAGTCATCCTTCTTATGGTGAGCAGCATTTTAAAACACATAACATCTCTGGTTTATCAACCATTAAAAATTTGCCTGAAAAACCAGATTTTATGGTCAGGTCTTTTGTAAATCTTGTTTATTCTGGACAGTAGTGACCCCTAATAATTCCTTCACCTTCTCGACGGCCCGAGCCGCATCGTAGGCATAACCATCTGCCCCAATTTGCCGGGCGTAGTCTTCGGTGACTGGCGCTCCACCAATGATGGTTTTAATTTTACCCTGAAATCCGCTCTCTTTTACCAGTGATACTACACTTTTCATCACCGGCATGGTGGTAGTGAGCAGAGCAGACATCCCGATTATCTGTGCCTGCTCAGCCTGAGCTGCTTCTATAAATTTTTCTGGAGACACCCCTTTCCCCAGATCAATAACCTCAAATCCCGCCCCTTTCAGCATAATCCCCACCAAATTCTTCCCGATATCGTGAAGATCTCCCTGCACCGTTCCCAGAACAACCTTCCCCAGACTGGGAACATCAGTCTCAATTAAAAGTGGTTTGAGTTTCTCCAGTCCGGCATGCATGGCCTTGGAAGCCAGTAATACATCCGGCAGAAATATCTCATGATTTTTAAACCGGTCGCTGATAATACTCATTCCGGGTAGCAGTCCCCGCTCCAATATGTCCCTGGCAGAAATTCCCTGGTCAATGGCTTGATTCACCAACCGTACCACCTTCTCATCATCTCCCTGACAGAGATGATCGCTGATTTTCATTAGCATGTCCATACAAACCCTGAATAGTTAATAGTGAATAGTTAATAGTTTAAAGTTCCTTTCACCCTTTAATCTTTCATCTTTCATCTTTCTCCACTTCCGGCAATTTTTCCTGCCCATATCTCCTGGCTTCGATTTGCATCAAATTCGTCAACTCTTTTTTAATCTCATTCGATAATCGTGAAGGTTTATAGCTATGGAGCAATCGCTGAACTTCGGCATGAGCCCTGTGCTCCAGCTCTTGACCCCCTTGTTCTTTCCAGCGAGCGCGGTTGGCGCGATCGATCACCTCTCCCGGAAAAAAGATTTCTTCTCTCAGATAGCGACGGGTATGCTTGGAGATTAACAGGTGCTGCTCCTGCAGTAATTCCCGAAAAAGAGGCAATGAGGGAAAATCCTCTCTTGGCTCAATGCCTTGCAAGAGACGGTAAGCCATCCCACACACTTCGTTATCCAGAATTAATTTCTCCAGACTTTGACAGCTTTCAAAATCAAGCATTCCTGGACCGGAGATATTATTTATTCCCGATAGAGCGGCCAGAATGGCCCCGATCCCGGTCTCCACTCCCGCCTGAGCGTCCAAACGTTTCGCATCACTTAAAGAAACATAGGCCTGAGTGGGAAATCCGAGATACTTACCAATTTCATTATAGGCGCAGTCAATCATCATAGTCTCGATGGCGCCCATAGGAGTAGTTTCGTAGCGAATATCAAAGATGGCCGGAGAACCACCGTACAGGATTGGTGTGCCGGGATGAACCAATTGACTGAGCACCACCCCGCTCAACGTCTCAGCAGTGTGCTGAATAAGCGTTCCTACCAGAGATACTGGCGCCAGGAATCCCGATAATGGCATGGCAATAAATTCCACTGGAATACCATAGCGCGCACAGTCTATTACATTCTGGGAGGTTACCTCACTCCATTTTAATGGCGATGTGGGACAACAGGAGAAGATGGTCAATGGTTGATTTCGCAGCGTTTCTTGACTGCCTCGAACGGCCAGCTGAAAATTTTTCATGATCTCAAAGGATTCAATGGTAAAAGTTCCAGTGACCACCGGTTTTTCGCAGAATAACAGACTGAGGTATAGCCGGTAACTATCAGATATTTTTTCGTGAACATCGCCCGGAATCAAGGCGGTGCTCTGAGAGGCAATATATTTCAACTGACTGATGACTTTGGCATAATTGACATAATCATCTGTCAGCGGCCGTCGGATTTCTTTGCTCTGATGATCTAGAATATAAAGAGCCGCCGAGCCCGGAGTAAAATAAACTGCCATACCTTCAAAATGATGGGTTTCATTTCCCAATGCATCGAACAGCTTAAAAGAGCGGGGTGTAGTCTGTAAAGCCTGCTCAATCAGTGCCGGTGTAAAGATGACCCGTGACTTTTCTTTTTCCACTTTTGCCCCATGATCAGCCAACAGGGTTAGGGCTCGCGGATTCTGTAACTCTACCCCCAGTGTGCACAATAATTCTTCAGCCTCTGCCACAATTTTTTCAAGGAGTTCATCACTTAAAAATTTCACGGAAGGTCGCATGAAAATTCCTCTTTCTTTGGAAAATTATTTCATTGAAAAAACAGTCCTGCCTCAAATAAGGTTGTGATTGATATTGAAAAACTTTATACCTTACCCTGATTTTTCACTTTACTCAACCCTACCACCATCAATGAACCATAAAGTATTTTACCTGGTATTTTTTTAACTGAAGTCATTTTTTATATGACTTTTCGTACCCCGGTCTGTGTCCCAGACCTTTCCCCTGCGCGTATGGGAAGTGATGCCAAAAAGAAAATCAGGTAACATTTCATCGGCAACGACATGGATAGAACAACTTCTCACATAAAACATTTTCAGAACGGTGGAAATAATCATATTTTAAAATATTATCTATTCTGGACTGCCGTGAGAAAGATAGTATATTCGCTCTATGTTTGTTCAAAAATAGACAGAAAAAATTTCGTTCAGGTTTACACCAACAACTCGCCTTTCAACAACGGGCAAATGGTCTTCGCTAATATAGGAAATCTTCTGGAAACGAAAAAAGTATTTTATAGATAACGGTATTGAATCATTTCATTCTCTTTGAGTAACAAATTATTGATTCTTTAGTATATAACGGAGTATATTTTCTATAAAACCAACAGGAAAACCCTGTTATGAAAAACCTATTTCAATCGCAGAGAGCCATCCAGATAGTGGCCGGTATCCTGGCAACTTTATTGCTAAGTATTGCTTTCGTCAATTTTTTCCGATACATCACTTCTTCTACTGATGAAAATCTCTTTACCAATCCGTCTTCCTTCATCTCGATTTACCGCCCGGTGATTTCCGATCAAGATTCCACACAAAGACTAAAGCCAGGCGACTTATTGCTGGCAGTGAATGGTAAAAAAACAGTTCATGTGGCAGAAGCCGATGATATGCTGTCAAATGTTCATCCTGATTCTCTAGTTGTTTTTCAGATTCTCCGTCCTGGAATAAATCCAAGGATACCTGTTAGAGTGTGTCTGCCAAAATCATTGATTCCCGATTCGCTATTTTTTCCGCTACAATCCTATGTTTACGTCATAGACGTTCAGAAAGGAGGCGCTTCTGATCGGGCCGGGATGAAAGTGGGTGATCTAATCGTTCGGATCAACGGGCAGACATTTGACAATGCAAACGAAGCCGATCAAATCATGCGTCGTGGCCAACGTGACCGATCAATTGACTATGAGGTTTTACGAGAAAATGAACCCGTGACTCTGAAAGTGAAATTAGCCATCGTCGGCTTCCAGATCTCGGCGCTCTTTATTTTTATTGTAGGACTGTTGTTTCTTATTTCAGGCAGTATGCTGGTAATATGGCGCCCTCAATTTCAGGCCGCTCGCCATCTGGGATTTAGCTGCATTCTAATGGGCTATTATCTGATGGTGATTCAAAACCTGCGTGGCGCCGGCAACAACGTTTTCTCCCTCCTCATCGTTTTCCTCATGTTCATTTCCCTTTTCCTGGGAACGGCATTGTGGTTAAACAGCATCTGGTATTTCCCGCTGGAGGTTAAAAAAACACCTGTACAAAACCGTCGCATGAAAATTCTATACTACATTACTTTCTTTTTTCTCACTGTCATCATTCTCACCATTTTATATTTTCGTTTCATTCGCCCTTCATTGAGCTACCTCAATTTATTGGGAATCTTTCACCTGTCAATTTTCCTTGTTCTCATCTATGGCGCTTATAGCCGGCGTGGATTTCGTAAGTCTTTACCACCTCATTATAAAGAGATGAATGGTGCACTTAAAAAGACCGGCCTGATCACCGGCGGTCTGGCCGTGATAATAAGCTATCTTGTTCTTGCACAAATCCTTGAACCAGGCTACATCGGCTTGATCTTTCTCCCTGTGCTCGGCGGATACATCTATACCATTGGAAAATATTCGTTGCTCGATTTGCGGTTACGGGTCAGAAGAAACATTCAGTACAGTATCGTCTCTTTGATCTGGATTGTCTTATTAACAGCAGCCGTCGTCTCGTCCCTGCTTTTTCTTTCCAGAATTTCACCCGACCTTCCGCATATTCGCTGGAGTTCACACCTGATTGAGGTAGTGGACGAGCCTGTTTCTCTTCCTGCTCAGCAAACCAATGAACGATTATTCTTTATTCTCGCCGGCAGTGGCTTGTTGGCCATTATCTGGCGCATAGGCAAACTGGGAAAGAATTATATTGAACGCAAATTTTATCGGTTAAAGTATGATTATCGTGTGGCTTCACACGAAATCTCGCATTTGTTTCATACCAATCTGGATATTCACTCTCTGGCTCGCGATCTAGCTCAAAAGCTCTCCAGCCTGATGCGCCTGAAACGGGTAGGAATTTTATTTTTCCGTGATGAAAAAGAGTGTTGTTGTCTGGAATATCAGGGATTCGATGGGAGAGAGTGGAGTAATTTCTGTCTGGCCTCTCAGCATGAAATCGTGGATGTTCTGCGCATGTTTCGCTCTCCATTATCGGTAAAACAGCTTCCGGAGGAAATCGGAATAAACTTTAAAAAACATGGATTTCAAAATATGATCCCCATCAGAAGTAAGGAGCGATTAGTGGGTTTGATATTGGTGGGAGAGAAGATGAGTGAAGCGGCATTTCAGGCCGATGATTTTGAATTTTTAAATTCAGTAGCGGGGCAGGCGGCGGTTTCCATTGAGAATGCCTTTTTGTATGAAGAACTGCGCGAACAGGATCGGATGAAACAGGAGCTAAAAATTGCCCGGCAGATTCAGCTTTCTTCTTTACCACAAACAATTCCTCAAATCCCGGGATTAGACATCTTTGGAATATCCCTGCCTGCTTCAGAAGTTGGCGGCGATTTTTATGATTTTTTAAATGGAAAAAACAATGAACTGCTGGTCATCGTAGGGGATGTGAGCGGTAAAGGAACATCTGCCGCTCTCTACATGGCGAAGATTCAGGGAATTTTTCGATCGTTGCATACCTTTGATCTTGCGCCGCGCGAGCTGTTCGTTCGTGCCAATCACATCTTACTACACGACTTGAATAAATCCTTCTTCATTACCGGACTGGGAGCCAAATTCATACCTTCCAAAAGAAATCTTCTATTAGCGCGGGCTGGTCACTTGCCTTTATTACACTATCAAAATAAAACGAAAAAAGTACAGATTATCACCAGCAGTGGTCTGGGATTTGGACTGGAAAGTTCCTCTCTCTTTGATCAGAAACTGGAACAGATTTCCCTTTCTTACGAAAAGAATGATGTTTTCGTATTCGCTACTGATGGAATAACCGAAGCGTTTAACGCCGCCAACCAGGAGTTTGGTGAAGAACGACTCACCCAGGCGCTATTGAATTCGGCAGATCAATCCGCCAGTCAGATTGGTGAGCATATCCTGAATCAATTGCAAAACTTCCGGGGAGAACGACCCAATCACGATGATGTCACGCTGGTTATTCTGAAAGCGGAATAAAAAGACCATGATTGCCTGGGGCTCAAGTTTATAATCACCGGATAAAAAGCTTTTTTCGAAAGCTCCCGAAAAATGACAGTTAAATGGTAAGAGAAAAATAGCGAATCGGGAATCGTCCTGATAGTGTGGGAAAGTGATCGGTCTATTGTCGTATATGCTGCATAAATAACAGCATCAAGCGCAGCACATTTTCCAATCGAACCTGTAAATTCAAACTTTTTTGTTCCGGATCAAGATCAGCCATGTCCTGCAACTGTTTTATCTTCAGAGAAATGTTTTCCAGCAAGCGTTCGGTAGACCATCCTACATATTTTTTAAATTGTGGTACTTCTTTAATCGTTTCACTTTTCAAGCGGGAGCGCTTGATCAATTTAAAATTGAATCCCGCATCTGCAGCCGCCAGGTAATTTTTGCGCTCTAATTTCTCAATAACTTTTTTCACCGGCAATTGCTGATTTTTGGCTAAAAATAACAAATGAATATTTTCCTGCATCTCTCTCAGAATGGCTCGCTTATGCCCTTTACTGTTTTTTACCACCCGCTCCACGGATTTTGCCAGCTTCTCCACTGAGAGGATGGTACTAAAAGCTTGACTGAAATCCATTTTCTCTCCCTGTTAGGTTATCCCGCAAAAATCATCTGATAATCACATCTTCCAGCTTTCGTTTGGGCACGTGATGCACTCCTTGCTCATCACGCCAGTATTTAATATCCCCATCTTCTTTCACTTCTTCCAGCTGAACTTTTTCCTTTGGCTTACCCAGGGCAATTACCAATAAGATTTCCAGATAAGCCGGAATATTTAACTCCTTTCGCAATTCATCTTTTTCAATCGAGGCGATAATACAACCTCCCAGACCTTTCTCTACTGCTCCCAGCAATATACTCTGCGCTGCAATGCCGTGATCACAATTAATAGCAGGACTGATTCGAGTATCTCCAAGAATGATAATATAAGCCGCCGGCCGTTCACCTTCTGCCGGTCCAGGCCAATCTTTAAGGTAAGCTGCCCACCGCAAGTGTGGAAAAATCCTAGAATTTTTCTCTGGTTCACAGGATAAAATAAAACGCAGAGGTTGCTTATTGCCGGCCGATGGTGAAAGCCGAGCCAATTCAACTAATTCCATCAAGGTCTGTTGAGTGACTGGTACATTTTGTTGGAATCGCCGATAACTGCGATTGGCCATAATAAGTTCTTTTAATGACATCGAAATCTCCTTTCTGATACGAAAGCTTCCTCACTCAAAATGAATATTCGGTAGACGGTAGATGCAATTTAGCAAACCCATGGCCAAAATCAAGAAAAGCTTTGCCTGAGCTATCTGAAAACAGGATTGGCTGTTCAGAGAATAATTAAAAAAATTTTTTATTTATACTTTTTGCGACGTTGATGGAGCAGCCAGCGATAGAGTTTCGGGTTATCATAGGTCTCGCTCCAGGAATCATGCCCCAGATCCGGATAAATAGTGAGCTGAACATTACCGCCGATTTTCTTCAGGCGCTTCACCATTTCCTGTGATTTTTCGACCGGCACGACTGGATCTTTAGCGCCGTGGAAGGCCCATACTGGAATCTCTTTTAATGCTTCCACTTGCCGCACATCCCCCCAGCCGCAGATAGGAGCGATGGCAGCAAAACGGTGCGGGAACTTCATCGCCCAGGTCCAGCATCCATATCCCCCCATACTGAGTCCCGTTAGATAAATTCGGGATCGATCGATCCGCCAGTGGGAGATCAATTCCTCCAACCAGAGATCTAACAGATTGATATCCCATTGCTGTCCCTTTGGACATTGTGGGGAGGCTAAAATAAAGGGAAACTTTTTCCCGGCTTCTACCAGTTTCGGCGGACCGTGGGATTTGACTTTTTTGAGACGGTTCCCTCTTTCCCCTGCCCCATGTAAAAATATCAGCAGTGGCCAATCCGATTTTCTTTCCTCATATCTTTCAGGCAGATACAGCAAATATTTTAGGGTAGTTTTATTTTTTTCAAATTTCAACGAAGCTTGTTTCCCGATCATTTTCTCTATCTACCAAAAACATTAATTATAAAAACATCGGACGGTTATTTTCGCAAAAAATTGGAAAAACTCTCTCATTAATCTAATTACGATTTTTATCTGGTCTATATAAACCAGCTTCATTTACTCCCAGCATCCCGGCCCGATAGCTACGCTCATCCACCGGGTTCAGGTTCTTTATCATGGCCGGTGTCAATATATTGATATGGCGGATTCTATCCAGAGCATCAGAGATCTGTTCCAGATTTTCATCGCTGGTCATCCATTGCCAATGATGAAAACGAGACAAATCTAAAGGAACGGTATAGCCGCGCATTGATTTTTCTTTTTCAAGATTGTAATACGATTCAAAATAAGAAAGCACCAGCTCGCGCAGGCTGCGGTAGATCGGCTCCCGGAAACGCAAACCCACAAAATTAGATTTCGCCACTGCTCCCCAGTAACCCCACACTTTATAAATTGCCAGCAGGTGATCATCATCATTATCAGCTAAAATATTGACAATCAATGGTGGATGGCCGATGAATTGTAAAGCACAGGCGGCAAAAAGTGCCCCATCAAAGCAATGAGCCTTCCCATCCTGCATCACCCGACGCGGTGAACGGTAAAAGGAATCATCACTATAGGGAAGGCTATCGAGATAAGTCTGTATTAAAAAAGGACTGTTCAGCTGCTTAAAAAATTGTTGTTCTTGAAGACTCCAGACAGCCAGATTATCTTTCGAAAATAATTTTTTACCAGACATTTTTTTACTCTGATTAATTCATCTTAGCTACATAGACTATTATGAAAAACGACCTCATAAATGATTTAAAATTTTCATTTCGATAAAATAATCGAAAGTTTTTCAGGTGAGATTAATGGAGTAGACTGATAAGTCCATAGACCATAGATGAAACCAGTCCAGAAGCTGGAATGGTAAGCACCCAGGCCCAGACAATTTGTCCAGCAACTCCCCAGCGCACGGCTGACAATCGCCGGGTCGCTCCTACTCCCATAATAGCTCCGGCAATCGTATGGGTAGTACTTACCGGAATACCCGATAAAGCAGTCCACAGCAATACCACAGCACCGCTGCTCTCCGCACAAAATCCACCGATTGGTTTCAGATGCGTCAGCCGCATCCCCATCGTTCTCACCACTCGCCAGCCTCCTAAATACGTTCCCAGGGCAATACAAAAATGGGCGGAAAGAACTACCCAGAAGGGGACATAAAAAGTGTCACCCAAATATCCAGCGGAAAATAAGGTCAGGGCAATGATACCCATCGTTTTCTGGGCATCATTCGTTCCGTGTCCCAGACTGAAGACCGCAGAAGAAAACAGCTGACCAATACGGAAGATTTGATCTGCGCGGTAGGGAGATGTATTTCTAAAAATCCACAGAATACCTGTCATGGAAAAATAGCCAAGTATTAAACCGAGTATAGGAGAAAGAAAAACGAACAGAGCAACTTTAAGGAGTCCATCCACGATTAATGAACCAAGACCGGCTTTCGTAATCGCTGCTCCTGCTAATCCGCCAATGAGGGCATGAGAAACACTGATGGGTAAACCAACATGCGTACAGAGATAGGTCCAGATAATCGCTCCGATGAGCGCCGATAGCACCAGGTATTCATCAACTACTCCAATTTCAACAATACCTTTACCGATGGTAGTAGCCACATGAAGACCAAATCCAAATGCAGCTACAAAATTGAAAAAAGCCGCCCATAAAACGGCAAGACGCGGCGTTAAAACTTTGGTTGATACAATGGTGGCAATAGAGTTAGCAGCATCATTCATTCCATTCGCAAAATCAAAAAGAAGAGCTAACGCAATGATGATCAGCGTCATCAGCAACATTTTTTCACCTCAAAAATATCCGAATCAGGCTTCAGGCATTTTTAATCATTATACTCTCGATCACATTTGCTGCATCTTCACATTGATCGGTAGCCGTCTCCAGGCTGACCAATAGTTCCTTCACCTTGATCAATTCAATGGGATCCTTACAATTTTTAAATAAATCAGCAATCGCCCGCTCAAATACATCGTCCGCTTCGTTTTCAAAACTGTTAATCTTTACCAGGGCTTCTTTAATGGTATCGGCTTTTTTCAATTGATGCAATAAAGGAATCACCTTATGTAATTCAATTACTTGCTGGTAGATCAGGGATGCTAACTTTTCTTCCTCCGGTGTAATTGACTCGATTTGATATAAAATCATGCGATGACCGGTTCCCTGGATATAATCTAAAATATCATCCAGAGTTGTGGCCAGGGCATGTATGTCCTCACGATCCAGAGGAGTGATAAAAGTGAGACCAAGCTCGGAGAGAATTTGATGGGTAATTTCATCTCCCTTATGTTCCAATTCCTCCAGCTTTCGTATTTTTTGTGCCCGCTCCTGTGGACTAATCGTAGAAACCATCGCTTCCTTAAATAAAGTTGCCGCAGTTACAAGATTCTCAACATCCTTAACGAACAATTTCAAAAATTTTTCATCCTTGGGAAGCAATAATCGCAAAATTCCGTCTAATTTCATGTTCTTCACCTCTGGCGAAAAAAATATCTTTATTTTTTATCGAAAAATTTATTCCGCACCGAAAAGCGACGGTGAATTTAGCGGTTTAGGTGATGATATGCAAGACCTTGAAAAATTTACCCCTTTTGTCACCTGCAGATTTCACTCGCTGTTCGTTTGTCAAATTTTTACAGGAGTGAAATATATGCAGGCAAGATAAGCGGTTTAGATGGATTTATCAGCAAGATCAGTCTGAAGATTGAGTGCTTTGTACAGGTAAGGGATTTTCAAAATTAAATCCGAACAATGAGGGATTCTCACCGATTACCGCCGCTGAAAATATGTTAAAAACATAATCATAGGTTTGTTTTGGAATTTCACGGCGATATAATCGGAGCAATTCCCAGAAATTTCGTTGCTGAGGATTTAGCGGCATCTTCTGAATTAATTCGGCTACTTTCCGTTCACCCCAATTGTAAGATGCCAATACCAGTAATCCAGATGCCTGGGCTTCGGTTTCGTAGATATCTCTGATATAGCGGGCAGCCGCCCGGGTAGATTTTTCAAAATGAAACCGCTCATCTTTGGGGTCATATTGCGGCAATCCGACTAATGGTCCATTCTGCAATCCGTATCGGGCAGCAGTGGCAGGAATAAATTGCCAGATACCCTTGGCAATTCCAAAACGGGTGCGAGGCCCAATCACCTTTACATTAAAATTGCTTTCCTGTAAGGCTAAATAAAAAAACTGCGGAGGAAGATGATATTCCAACATGATTCGAGTAATGGTCTCATTAAATCGATTTTCCCGGGCAATGGTTATTGCTTTTTCCAGACGATCGGTAGTTTTCCATTTTTTTATATACTTGTAAACTTCATCCAGAAATTCCTGTGGCATACCCAACTCACATTCACCAAAAAATTTGGCCATATGCAGGATGAGTCGGTCGGTTTCATTCCATTTGGAATCCTCATAAAAATGAAGCTGTTCCAAAAATTTTTCATAACTGCGGGCTAATTCGGCCTGTCGTGAGCGAGCCTGCCGGATTTCATTTAAAGCAGCTTCATCTTTATTGATCTCAGCTGTTTCCTGCAGTTTAACCAGCTCCAGTTCCAGCGATTTCATGTTATAGAATATCTGCGCCGCCAGGGCCCTCTGCTTTTTCACTTCCTGACGCTGTACATATCCATAAATCCCCAGAAGTACCGCCAGCAAGACCACTCCCCCGATA
>CAYMXZ010000073.1:0-14969 GCA_964394475.1 uncultured Caldithrix sp.
GTGGAGGTGAAAGCCTATGACTGGGATTTTATTCCGTATGATGATTACTATAATGTGCCGGAATATTCTTATTTGCGAATCCTGACTCTGGATCAATTTTTAGAAAAGATATTACAAATTACCCTCGATAATCTTCTTTATCCCGATCTGGCTGGAAATTTTGAGAATGTGAAAAAGCAGATGTCCGCACTGGCCAATCGTCAGCAGAACAATGCCAGTCAGACTGCTCGACTAAAATTTTTAAAAATGCTGTATGGCGATAATCATCCTCTGACCCAACCCGTCAGCGGTAATTCGCAGACCATCGAAGCGATTACTTTACAGGATCTTCAGAATTTTCATAAGCAATACTTTACCGCCGGCAATATCATTTTATCGATCGTCAGCGGATTAGACTCTGCAACTGTTTTTGGTGCGGTGGAAAAATATTTTGCCAATCTGCCGGCCAGTTTTCAGGCTGTCGATATTCCTCCCATTCCTGAACACTTTCGCAGCGGATTAGACAGCCTGACGATTGGTACTCAACAAGCCTATATTTATTGGGGTTATACTTTTGCGGAGGAGAACGCACAGGAGATTCCCTTGAAAATAATGAATGACATGCTGAACAGTCAAATTCAGTTCAGTTTGCGGGAGCAGAAAGGCTGGGCCTATCGCTTAGGAAGCACCATAGACCTCTGGAAAAATCGCTATTTATTTTATGTTTCAATGGGCACAGGCCGTGAAAACATCCAGGCCGCTCTGGCTGGTATTCAGCAAGAGATTGCCGATTTCAAAACTGCCCCCATCGATTCCCATCAACTGACCCGTGCGAAAAATAGTATGCTGGGAGGACTGGTAAGACGGCGAGCCAGCCGTGAAACACAGGCCTTCGTTCTGGGGGTAAATGAATTTTACGGCTATCCAATAGATTATTTCTTTTCCATTTTCCAGAAAATAAAAGAAGTATCAGTCGAACAGGTTCAGCACCTGAAAGAAAAAAATGTGCAGACCGAAAGCGCCGCTGGCGTTTATACCATTCCTTCTGGGCCGCCAGCCGGACAGAAGATGCGACCAGGAATGCCGAAAGAAATGCCACCGCAACAGTGAATAACCAAGGAGCAGGAATAGAATATGATTACCCTGATTACTTTTTTACACCGAAAGAAGGATGTGGATGAGAATTCCCATCTTCGGATCGAGATAGGACCTTATCGTATGATTTTAAACTCCCGGGGAAGAATCCCGGTCATTTTACAAATCAAACAAAATGAGAGAAATGAAGTATTCGATCTGGTTTACATGAATCTGGAGGCGTTAAAGTTGAGTTTGCGCACCCGTGAAGTTTATGTGTATCGTCGCTCTAAAAAAATGGTTGAGAAGTTTTACAGTCAAGCCGAAAAGGGATATTTTATTGATTCCATAAAAATATGTAAAAACGGCCGTAGTTTACTCATGACGGTTCGAGCCGATCAATTCAGCAGTGAAAACCAGGCTTTTCGGGATGAAATAGATTGGGAGAAACTGGCCTCGCGCTGAGGAGAAGCGAGATAAAATAAATTCAGGGTTACTGATCGATTAAAATAAATAAAAAAGGGAACGTTGCATCTGCCTTCCATGAGCAGATGTTACTTCCCTGTAAGAATGCAACGTCCCCTGCTAATTGAACGTCAATTCTTTTGACAAGGCCTTCTGGATGATATCGGCTAAACTGGTAATCTTATAAGGCTTTTTCAGAAATAATTTATGGCCTCGTTTGCGCAGTTTATCGAAACTGCGGCTTTCCGCATATCCGCTGGTAAAAATGATGCGAGCAGTCGGATTTATTTTGAGAATTTCATCGGCCGCTTCTATTCCATCCATCACCGGCATCTGAATATCCATTAAGATGGCATCGATTTCATTCTTGCGCGCTTGATAAACTTTTACGGCACTATACCCATCGTCAGCGAAGATAACTTTATAATTTAAACTCTCCAGCATTCCCCGCAGAGTCTGACGAATCATTTCCTCATCATCAACAATTAATAAAGTGCCAGAACCGCTGACGATCGGCGGTTCAGGTTCATTGGATTTCGCCGCTGTCTCCTCACAGGCAGGAAAATAAATGCGGAACTGAGTACCTTCATTCACTTTTGACTTGACATCTATCACGCCTTTAAAAATTTTCACAATACCATACACCACACTTAATCCCAGTCCGGTACCCTGCCCTTCTTTCTTGCTGGAAAAAAAAGGGTCAAATATTTTATCCATGTATCGAGCGGGAATGCCGGTCCCGGTATCATAAACTCCCAGGCAAACATATTTTCCCGGCTCCAATTTGACATCCATGACATTCACCTGATCCTCTCCGACTTCCACATTGCAGGTTTCGAAGATAAGCTGGCCGCCATCGGGCATCGCATCTCGCGAATTCACCGAGAGATTCATTAACACCTGCTCGAGTTGCGATTTCTCGGCTTTGATGTTCCAGAGATGTTCTTCCAGATATTCCACAATCTCAATTTTGCGATCGAGCACCCGGCGGAACATATTTGTGAATTCAGTGATTACCTCATTTATTTGCAGAATTTCCAGATTTTCCTGGCTACTGCCGCGTGAAAAGGATAGAATTTTACGGGTGAGCAAGGCAGCCTGCTCAGCTGCCTTTTCAATAATGTCGAGGTACTTGGTCCACTCTGGTTTATTTTTTAATTGTAATTTCAAGAGCTGGGCATTGGGGAGAATAATGGCTAAAATGTTATTGAAATCGTGGGCAATTCCACCCGCAATTTTTCCAATATTTTCCAGACGCTGATCCTGAATCATCTTCTTTTCCAAAGCCACTTCCCGGGTTACATCTTTAATAATAAAAATGGTTCCGGCAAATTCGCTTTCGTTGCGCACCAAAGGCTGCGCCGCAATTTCTACTAATTTGGGATTGCGGGTTTTTTCAAAATGCAAATGATACTGGACGATTTGCTTCTCTGTTTTGCCACTCAACTTCAGTAAAATATCGGAAAATCCAATGTCAACGAAATGAGGAACTTCCTGTACTTTTTGTTTGGCAATTGAGGCGGGATTCGCAAGCTCAACAATATTCATCAATTCGTGATTGTACCACATGATTTCGCGATTTTGATTAATCACTAATAATCCCACCGGAATCTGATGAAAAATCGAAAGCACTTCCTGCTGAATTGCCTTCAGTTGTTCGGTCCGTTCCTTAACTTTTTCCTCCAATTTCTCATTATATTCATTCAATTTTTTATTCAGCAGCGCCTTTTGACGGTTATAATGATACAGTTTTAAAGTCATCTCGTTGAATTTTCGAGCCAACTGCCCAAACTCCCCTTCATCGTTTACCTGAATCTGAAAATCGAACTGTCCCTTGATGACCTGCTCAGTGCCAACCATCAATTCTTTAATGGGTCGAGTTATCCGGTAACTGATGCTATATAGTAACAGAATGGACAACAGTAATAAAATAGCGCTCACGGCTACAGCGGTGTATTGGATTTTACGGGAGGTATAAACAATAAACCGATCATCAAAACCCATAATGACCAACTCTTTTGGTTTCAGACGCTCAATATCAATCGGATAAAATACCAACCTCCCTCTGGGATAAGAGATAATAACCGGTTTTTCACTTAATTTTTCATGCAATTCTTCGATCAAGGGGTAAATAAAATCCAGATTTTCGCCATCCATTCTGGTCCGAGAAAAAGTAAAATTTTTATCCGGATCATAGATACTAATAAACTGCAGGTTTTTTTCCTGAACAAATAATCGACCCAGGCTATTAAAATCGATCTGTTGCTCTGAGGTACTCTGAATCGAGGAACTGGAGGCAATATACCCGGCCAAGGCCAGCAGGTGCTCTTCGAATTGTTTATTGATAAATCGATGGTATGAATGATGAGTCATGAACAGCAGAATAAAAGAGACGATGACAAAAAAAATAATAATTGTCAGAGCAATCCGATTCTGCAGGGTATGTATTTTAAACTTCTTTATTTGAATCATAGAGAAATTTTTCTAAAAAGAATATCATAGTTATCGGCAAAAAAAAAGAATTGTTTATAGAGAAATTATATTTTTTATGATTATTCCCTTAACGCTAAAAATGTTTTAGGAGAGAATTTGTTCAATCCATCCTGTTGCAGGGGAAGTGTTAAATAATTTTCCTTTCGGCACCCCATCTCCCTTCCCAGCGCGCAGGGGAAGAGTTAGGATTAGCCTGCCTATTATAGACTGTGGTAAAAAAGGTAGTAGGTTATCACTAAATAATAAAAACCTGGTAGAGTGAATTCGGCATGGAGAAAGAATAACTATTTAAACAGAGTCGAACAGATTTAGCCAGAGCGAAAGGCAGTGAGTTGCCATTTTTAAGAAACAGGAATACATCGCTGTACCGGGAGTGTTATGATCAGTTTATTGATAATGATTCGTTTGGCAATGAAGAAAGAACAGACTACACTGAATTTTTCGTTAAAACTTTTATCGAAGACCAGACAGCCGGATAGGGTAAGCGGTAGATCCCGGCCAAATCACTATTGTTTCATGAAGTTTAAAAAGTTATTCAGTGAGAAAAATTATCCGTTGTTCAATGGCATGTTGACAAACTCTGTCGAAAACAAATTTTCTATTAGAAAACATCAGGCATTCCAGGGATGGCCGATAGATTCCCTCAGAGACATAGCCCGCTCCTTCAAACGCCCCAATTTTCTCCCGGTAGGGATGATGATCAAAAAAGCGATTGATGGTCTCCTCATGGTCTTCCCGCAGTTTATTGAGTTCCCGATTGCTTTTACCCGCCTTGCTCATTTCCGACCGCTGTTGCTGGAAGGTTTTATTCCAGTGATCATATTTTTCTTTATCCCAGGGAGTGGGTATGGGCATTCCAGGATCTATTAATTCTTGCCACTTGATTGACGCAGGATTCTGGAGAATGGTAAGGTTGGGTTCCCATGGTTCGACCGATAGCGGATAAAAATCATGGTAAGCCACATCGCTGGTATAATATTCATCCCCTAATCCGGCAAAACTATGTCCCAATTCATGCACCAGCACATTGGTCGAATAACTATTTTTTGCGGCAACCGAGGTATACAGATTGTAAATGCCGCCCCCGCCGTAAGTATCGGTATTGACCAGGATAACCAGGACATCAAAAGGTACGGCGGATGCCAGATCATTCATACTTTTATTGTCAGCGCTCATCAAATAGCGCTGGGAACCGAAAGTACTAAAACTAAAATTTAAGGGAGTGTTCTTATATACCTTTTGTGACGGATCGTCTACTCCCACTTCACGGGAAAAGGCGAGTAGAGCAAAAATATTGAATTTTGATTTATAGGATCGGAATGGTTCAATCGTAAATAATTTTTCACTCAATCGGCGCACATCATTTTCAAAATCAGCCGCCTGTTCAGACGTATATCCCTCTCCTAAAAATAATAGGTCGACCATTTGAGCGGGATCTTCAAATTTTTGAATTTCCAGCAGCTGGTCATAGCCAGATCGACTTTCGGTAGAAATAGGCGTGGTTTGTGGATCAATAATGCGCTGGGCAATGAGCCGTGAAAAGAGATTTTGCTTATCGCGACGATAAACTTCCAGTTGTATTTTATTGAGAGGGAAGGGAATTCGCAGTGTAGCAGGAATCACTTTATGTCCACCCTCCAATGCTTCGCTGGTCGTTTGCCACTCCTGGAAAAGAGAACAGAATCCATAGGAAAAAATGAGCAGATTCGTTTTGAGATCATATATCTTCAGCAGATAATGTCCCAGGTTCAAGGTATCCAGTAAATGATGAGGATTTCCAGCCCAGCGCGCCTCCTGGTACAGGTGATCCCAGATGATGGCTTCCTGCTCCTTATCACCAACGTGATAAAAGTCGATTCGTAAAGCCTGCTCCGTAAAATATTTTTGATAGCTTCGCTGGCTCCATCCTATGGAATTGAGAACAATGAGAAAGAAAATCGTTATCCGGCGATACATTTTTTACCCATCTCTATATTTTATAAAATTGATTTTCATCATTGCCGATCGAAATCCACCATCTTTTTTTACCCACCTACTCTACAGAAACAGGTGGATTACCAGAATAATTGAATTGCAGTGCTTCTGTTCGATCGCTAAATTAAGCAGAGATTAAGATAATTCCTTCAAAAAATTCAATTACTCTAAAACGAAGTGTCAGGAATGGAAAACAACGAACAAAAAATTCTGGATGACCTCGAGGTGGCGCGTCAGTTTTATACCAGCGGAGATTATCCAAAAGCCATAGAAATTTATACCCGTCTGGCAGACCTGTTAAAAGATGAAAAAGAGAATTTAGCAGTTATTCTGATCGAGTTAGCCTGGAGCTATTACCAACATCAGGAGTATGCCAATGCCATCGACTGCCTGGAGAGAGCCCTGCAGATTGGCACGCTGGATCAACAGCAATTATTCGACTGCTACCGTTTAATTGGTTTTTCTCTGCAGATGCTGAATCGAAGAGCAGAAGCCATCAGCTATTTAAAAAAAGCGGTTGGTATGGATGTCGCAGAAACGGTTAAACGGTTCAGTTATTTTGAATTGGGAAAAACATTTTTTATGGAAGGCCAGATGATGGAAGCCGAGCACTATCTCACAGCTGCCCGGTCTCTTTTTTCGGAACAGGAAAAATCTTATATCGTTGCTCTGGCGTTTTATCAGGGTTTTATTAACTATTTTCAAAAAAATTACCCACAGGCCCGCCAGTATTTTGATTATATCATCCAGCATGCCGAGGATGATAAAACCAAAGCGAGCGGATATTTTGGGATGGCGCATCTTTATTATCAGGAAAAGAAATTTCCGGTTGTGATTGATATCTGTGAAAAAATAATGCGGCTGGATGAAACATTTTATGATAAGGAGAGCCTGGGCTATTTTTTATGTGAGTCCTATTTGCATTTAAAGGATTGGGAGAATCTGGAAAGTTTTTTCACTGAATTGCAAACTCAATATCCCCGGGGTCGTTATCATAAAGAATATCCCAAATTTGCAGAAGCCTTAAAGCATCGCCATCCGCCTCAAAAATGAGATCTCTCACGAATACTACCATTGGGCATTGAAGAATAACCTCTTCTGCTATCCACACCTTGGAAGGATAACCGCCCTCCCCTCCACTATTTCCCCCGGACAGGAAGGGCATCGATTGCCAGATACTGACTCCTTTAATTTACTTTTTTTTTGTTAAATGTTTTCTTTTCTGGATCAATATCTCTGGGTAGTAAAGATAAAAATAAAAACAGGTTAAAAAAATTCCGGAGCGGTCGACTATATACATACCAAACACTATGGAAGGTGAATTTTTATGAAAGGGACAACCTCCCGCGTTCTCATCGTGGAAGATGAATACTACCTTGGAAAAATGCTGGAGAAAGCTTTAAATCATGAGGGTATTGCCAGTCTGGCTGTTACCACCGTGGACAATGCCATCGAACTCATCAGTAAAAATACTTTTGATCTGGTCGTTTCGGATATTTATATGCCCGGAAAAAATGGACTGGATCTATTTGAGTGGGTAAAGAAGAACAATATTGAAGTACCTTTTATTTTCATGACTGGCAATCCGGACCTGAAGATTGCGGTCAACTTTCTTACCTCTGGAGGACATGATTATATCGTCAAACCCTTCATGATCTCCGATTTCATCCAGAAAATCAAACCGGTAATTCAGAACCACCGCCTTAAAAAACAGGAAAAAAGTCTGGTCAATGACTTACGCCAATTACTCTCCCATCGTCTCTCTGAGCTGAAAATCTACCAGGATGTTTTTGACAGCACCGATGATGGCGAAGTTATTACTGACGTGGATGGTTATATTGTCAAGGTAAACCGCGGTTTTGAGAATATCTCAGGTATCCAGGGTCATCTAATCGTGCAAAAACATATCGATTTTTTAAATGAATCGCTGTTGCCCACCTTTAAATTTCAGGAGATTCTACAAAAGCTCAATCTGGAAAACACCTGGCATGGCGAGTTGAGTGGAACCAAAAAAAACAGAGAAAAATGGATCGCTTCCATTACCTTTTCTCCCATTCGCAATGAAGAATCTCAAATTTTTGCTTACGCTGGAATATTTAAAGAAGTAACCAATCAACGCAAAGTAGAGCAGGCACTGATCACCAGTCTGCGTCAGATGAATCTGGCACAGGAAGCTATTATTTTTGGAATGGCCCGTCTGGCTGAACATCGCGACAACGATACCGGTTTTCATCTGGAAAGAATCAGAAATTACTGCCGTCACCTGGCAGAAGCGCTGCTCCAGCGCAAGATGTTTCCAGAAATCATCAATGCAGATTTTGTACACATGTTATATCGCACCGCCCCTCTGCACGATATCGGCAAGGTTGGAATTCCTGACTATATCTTGCTGAAATCAGATACGCTGAATGAAAACGAATTCGAAATTATGAAATCCCACACTCTGATCGGCTATAATATTTTGCATTCTATTTTTCAGCAATATGGGGATATGCAATTTTTGAAAATGGGAATTGAGATTACGTATTGTCATCATGAGCGCTGGGATGGGAAAGGATATCCGCAGGGCCTCAAGGAAAACGAGATACCGTTAGCTGCCCAGATTCTGGCAATCGCCGATGTATACGATGCATTGACGACAGAACGATCTTACAAAAAAGCATTCCAGCATTCCGCCGCACTGGAAAATATGAAAAGAGAGCGGTGTAAACATTTTTCACCGATTATCTTTGATGTTTTTATGGAAATCGCATCCGAGATGGACCAGATTAGAGAGAGCTATTCTGAAAGAGCAGAGAACGATATTCCGCCGGATATTCCCCCGACGATCGCCGATATCCTTTACAAGTCACCATAAGGAGATATCTAAGAAGCGGCTAATTTTTTAATTTCAGGCTGGTGCAATCGATAAAGCGTCCATTCCTTCATTGCTTTCGCTCCCAACTCTAAATAAAAATGAATAGCCGATTCATTCCAATCTAATACCGACCACTCCATTCGTCCGCAGTCCCGTTGAACGGCAATTCGAGCCAGTTGTTTCAATAATTGTTTCCCTACTCCCCGACCCCGGAATTCTGGTAAAACAAAAAGATCTTCCAAATACAGGGTCGGTTTTCCTACAAAAGTGGAAAATGTAAAAAAATATAAAGCAAATCCAATAGAATGGGACCCCTCACTCTCTTCAGTTTGCGCCAATAAGGCTTTGTAATAAGAGTATTCACCAAATCCATAGCGAGTAAAAAGCTCCTCAGTGGCCACCATCTGATTTTCTAATTTTTCATACTCCGCTAATTTTTTAACCAGCTGGATCAAATGAGGCACGTCTGAAACAGTGGCTTCTTTGATGTGCACCGAAAATTTTTTATTCATATGTTCTCCCAATTCTTTTTTAATCACTCGATATGGTTTATTGCAAAAAATATTTTTCCAGACAGGTGGTTATCTGCCACTCCTGCTGAGTTCAAAATTCATCTGGATACCGGCACATGTCGCAACTCAGAGGATTTCTGTGTGAAAAGACATACGATATTTTTTGTTTTTATCCTTAGAATCATCTACGTTTTTACCCTGATTTTGGACAAAGCGATTAACAACAAGAAATGAAAAACATCTAAAAAGCTTCAGTTAATGAACACTGAAATTAAATAAGTAAACTTACGGTGACAATTATTTCAGGAGAATTAATTTCCCGGTTCTTTGAATGGAACCACTCTGCCATCGATAGAAATACAAACCCGAACTCAGGCTCTGGTGATGGTCATTGGTGCCATCCCAGATGATGGTATGCTGGCCTTTTTTTAGAGTATGATTTACCAACTGCCTGACCTGCCGGCCCAGTCCATCAAAGATGGAAAGACGAACATCTTCATTTTGCTGAAGAGAGAAAGATATACGGCAGCTACTATTAAAGGGATTGGGATATGCGGCAATAATAAAGTCTTGAATCTTGTTTCCCGGATTATTTAGAAGATTGGGGGTTTTCTGGTTGTAGAACAAGTAGTTGCCGATGGTCGGATCCCAGTTGCTCACAGCCAGGTCCGGTTTGCTGGAAACACGGTAATCCACTTCGATGATATCACCAATCAATAGAGGCTGCCGGGTGGAAATCCAGCTGGCACCGGGAATGGTGCAAAAATCGAGACCAGGACTTAATGGCTGACCATTCACTCGCACTGAAATTATTTCTTCCATCGTATTCTCATGCAAGTCAAATACATGAATGGAATCTAGTTGAACGGTTATCTGCTGGAATTTCTGATATTCGCCATCCTGATTCACGTCTCTCATGACAAAGGCTTCCACCACTGAGCTGGTATTTGTCCACCAGTTTGCGGTGGTACTGAAACTGTATTCAGAATCCAGATAAACGTCGATTCGTCCCCACCAGCGACCGGCAATAAGATCTGGCCGATTATTGTCATTTAGATCAACTGCCAAAACTGCCGATCCATATCCACCACCGCTCGAAAACCAGTCAGGCATAGAAGAACCGGCCGGTGATTGATTAAAATAATAGGCTTTATATTTCCCCTGCCCTCCCAGTTGAGAATTGTCAGAAATGACCAGATCCAGATAATCATCATCCGAGATGCGGGCAACTGTAAGAGAATTGGCATAATAGCTGTTATCCTGCGAGCTCCAGGAAGGGGTCGTTGAAATGTGACCGTTTGCATCTGCCAGAAAAATATAGTTAGGAGTCATATGGCAGGCAAAAATCAGATCCAGATAACCGTTATTATCCATATCGGCAAAATCCACGTCCAGGGCGGCCATCATCACCTGTGAGGTCCATCCAGGCAGGGTATCCAGAAAACCACCCTGATTATAATAGAGGCGACCATAAGTCTGATAGGGACCAATTCCTATGGTATACGGTTGTCCTCCAGCCACGGCCAAATCCAGATCTCCATCACCATCGGCATCACCCAGCGCACAGGAGAACGTGAACATCCGGTCAGCAGTCATATATCCGGGCAGTGACTCCAACTGGCCGTTATAATTGAAATAGACTTTTGCATAACCAGGGTCGTTGAAGGCACCTGTTCCTAAAAAAACAGACACGGCCACATCCGGAAAACCATTGCCATCGATATCACCAATGGCCAGATGACCGTGATAATCGATATCTGAGCTGCTCCAGGAAGGGACGGTGGGGAAATTACCCGACTGATCGTTGTAATAAATGACTACACTTTGCCTGGCCATGTCATTTCCATTGGCAACGACCAGATCATCCCAGCCGTCCTGATTGATATCGACAATTCCCAGACCGGTGGCATAATGTCCCAGTGCTTGTGAGGTCCAGTCCGGTGTGGTGTGAAATATCACTGGCTGCGAAAGTACAAATGAAGCCAGAAAGATGATTGAGATCCAGATCAGAGTTATATGGCGTAATTCCATTACCTTTTCCTTTACTTTCATTTACTTGAAGCGCTCAAGCGGAATATTTGTTCGCTACCCTTAAATTCAGAGCGGGCAAACAGAGAAGATAGATAAAGCTTTCCAAAAAAATAGCATCAATAGTTGGAAACGATTTCCCGGATGTCTATTATATTCGTCAACTGTAAAAACCAAAAAATATGCGTGTTATACAAATTACACGATGATCATACTTTACAAAAGATCTCAACATTACACAAATAAAAATGCTGATACATTTTTTTTCAGCTTTTTTATTTAAACTCAACCCGCTGGAGAGAAAAGTTTAACCAGAAAAAGACTCAATTCCGGAACATAGGTAATGATGGCCAGCGAAATTAACAGGACGATGAGAAATGGAAGTGCGGCCGCATACAATTTAATGATTGGTTGGTTGAAGCGGAAACTGGCTACGAATAGATTCATCCCTACCGGTGGGGTGGAATAACCGATTCCCAAGTTGGTCAGGAAGATGATTCCCAGATGAACCGGATTGATGCCAAAATTGGCAGCGATGGGAATAATCAATGGGACGACCACCATGATGGCAGAAAAAATATCCAGCAGGCAGCCGACGATTAATAGAAAGACATTCAGCGTAATCAGAAACAGGAATTTGCTGGCAATAAACTTTTTCATAAATGCCAAAATTTTCATGGGAATTTCAGCATCAATCATATAATTAGCCATTCCCAGCGCGGCTCCCAGGATGACCAGAATTCCTCCCACCAGCACCATGCTGTCGCGTATCACCCGTGGAAGATCAGTTTTTATTTTTATGTCGCGGTAAATAAATACTTCAATCACCAGCACATAAAAAGCTGTTACGGAGGCCGCTTCGGTGACGGTGATATATCCCCCATAGATTCCGATCAGGATAATAAAAGGCAGGGGGATTTCCCAGATTGCTTCTTTGAAGGCTTTCCAGGCGTTGGAGAAAGAAAAGCGGGTAGTAGGAACCTTAATATTTCTAACATAAAAAATGCTATAGATAGACATGAGGATAATCATCAAGATTCCGGGAAGAATTCCTGCCAGAAACAATTGATCGACACTCACTTCACTCATGAGTCCGTAAAGGATGATGGGCAAACTGGGGGGAAATAATAAACCCAGATTACCGGAAGCGGTGAGCATTCCCAGGGAAAATTTCTCAGGATATTTTTCGGTTAATAATACCGGAAACAGCAATCCGCCCAACGCGATAATCGTGACGCCCGAAGCTCCGGTGAACGCTGTAAAAATTGCACAGGAAATCAGAACCACAAGCGAGAGTCCCCCGGGAATCCATCCAAAAAAAGCGCGGGTAAGGTTGATTAATCTTTTCGGTGTACCACTTTCCGCCAGCAGATATCCGGCAAAAGTGAACAAGGGTATAGCCGGCAGAATGGGCATACTGGCCAGACGGTATAATTCCACAATCACAGCGGAAGAATGGATATCGGCCGCAAAAAAGGCCAGTAAGGCAATAGCACTGAAAATAACGAATAGCGGTGTACCAAAAAAGGCGAAAGCTAATAATATCAATCCTATAATAATAGTTATCATGACCATGGTCCTACTTTTGAGATGACGGTGAACCGATCAGTTCTTCCAGAATCTTAAGTAAAAATCGGATGACAATTAAGCTGAAGCCTATGGGTAAAATAATTTGAATGTACCAGGCGGGGATGTTGCTAAAAACAATAGCGCCGGCTTCTTTCTCTGACATGACAAACAGATAGCTGGCCCTGGCTAAAATAATGACGACAACTATCGCAAACAGCTGGGTAATAATTTTTATGGGAATGAGATACCTTTTCGATACTAACCGGCTGAGCAGGTCAATATTAATATGACGGTCGTTGCGTGTTGCCAGAGAAGCCCCAATAAAACCTACCCATAATACTAAATGACGCAAAAAAATATCAGCCCACAGTAAGCCAGTATTAAAAAAATTTCGCAGAATAACCTGCAGAAAAGAGAGAACAACCATCATGACGATGATAGCAAAAATTAAAACATTCTCGGTATGATACAGGCTTTGATCAATTACATGAAGGATTTTTTTCATATTAGCTATTACCATTTCTTAATAAAGAGGTTTAACAAAAATAATTTTTCCTGAAAAAGTAATCAGCGTCAATACCTGGATGCCATCTATTATTTTTTTTCACTTTTATTCACCATGGGTTCTGATAAATACTTCAGGTTATCATTGGTTATTCCCTTGCCTTTTTACTCGGGTTTTACTCTAACGATGAATCCGACACTATTCGACTTTATTATTTCAACCGAAATCAATCCTTATTTACCAATAACCGAATAGGATGTTAGCAGATATAGGAGATCATTAAAAGATATCATTAAAAGAAAAAGGGAAGTTCTTAGTTCGATTGACTTCGAAATTCTTTTAAAGAATTTTCTACCCGATCCAGCAATTCCTGCGAATACAATTTACCCACCAAAGAGCGACGAGCTTTTTCGCCAGCCGATCGAAAGTCGCGCAGATTCGCTTCCGGGACGTGAACAATCTTCATTCCATTTTTTTTCATCAACTCGATCGATTGTTCATTATCCTGTCGGCTCAGGCTAATGAGTCGCGTCATAAATTCTTTACTTTTCTCTCGCAGAATAAGCTGATAATTTTCTGGCAATTTATCGAAGGATTTTTTAGAAATGAGCACTGCTCCGGCGGCATCGGCTAGGGGAACATCCATCATATAATTCACGCGGGTATACCACTGCAAAGAGACACAGGCCAGCGGTGAGGTATAGACAGCCTCGATGAGATTGGTCTGCAAAGAGGTAAGTACATCCGTGACGGAAAGCGGAAAGGGGCTCACCCCCAGCGCATTGAAAGTCGCTTCCGCAATAGGATCTCCCTGCCACATCCACATTCTGGTTCCTTTCAAATCGGGTAGAGAAGTGATGGGTTTATTTCCATAGACATACACAAAACCGACTTCGGTCCATCCCAGCAAAACATAACCGGCTTCTTCAAATTTTCGGGAAAAATCCTCCGTCAATAAAGCGGTGATATGGTCGACTTCCTGGTAGTTATTGAATAGCAACGGAGAATCGAATATACGAGACTCGGGTAAGATCTCACCCAAACCCACTCCGGTAAAACCCGCGCTATGTAATTGTCCCAGCCGGATTTTTCGCAGCACATCTTTTTCATCACCCTGAATTCCGCCCGGATAAATTTTAAATCTTACCTCTCCGTTGGTCAATTTACTGATCTCGTCGTTGAGTTCGTTCATCACTTTCAGCCAGGTGGAGCCTTCCGGGGCCACAGTCGCAAATTTAATGATGTGTTTCTGGGAAAATAGATTACCAACCAGTAAAATGCTAATCCATAAAGCAATCCAATAATTTTTCACTCTTTTCTCCTTATGCAATTTTTACCTTGAACTATCGGTCGGCAGATTGGTTCAGTTTATTAAAAATTTCATCAGAAAAAGCACGCCGGGATAGGTGCTTAAAATAATTCCTCTTTTTTCTCCCTCAGGTAGCGAGCTTTTTCTTTAGCAATAGCAGTAATCAATTTGTTTTCGGGAAGAATATGAAGAGGAGCACGATCC
>CAYMXZ010000074.1:0-14939 GCA_964394475.1 uncultured Caldithrix sp.
GTGATGACCAGTGTTCCTCGCTTTTTTGAAAAGGTTTATGCCCGGGTATTGGATTCTCTGGAAGAAGGCCCACCGATCAAGAAAAAAATCTTTTTATGGGCTATAGAAGTCGGCAAAAAAGCGAATTTTTACAAGCAGAAGGGTCTGCCCCTCCACGGTTTCCTGAAAATAAAGCATAAAATTGCCGATAAACTGGTCTATTCTAAATTGCGAGAACGCGTTGGTGGTCGAGCTCGGTTATTCGTCTCTGGCGGGGCACCTCTCTCCAGAGAAATCGGCGAATTTTTTAATGCGGCGGGACTTCTTTTACTGGAAGGTTATGGTCTTACTGAATCTTCACCTGTCATTACCGTGAACCGAGAAAATAATTTTAAATTCGGCAGTCCAGGACTTCCGCTGATGAATGTGGAAGTAAAAATTGCCGAGGATGGAGAAATTTTAACTCGCGGTCCACATGTCATGAAGGGGTATTATAAAAACGAACAGGATACCCGAGAAGCCATTGATTCTGAGGGCTGGTTGCATACCGGCGATATTGGCTACATCGATAAAGATGGTTTCCTGTTCATTACTGACCGTAAGAAAAATATTATTGTCACTTCCGGGGGAAAAAATGTGGCGCCCCAACCGATTGAAAATCTGCTGGTCACTTCCAAATATATCGAACAATCAGTTGTCCTGGGTGACAAACGTAAATACTGCACGGCCTTTATTGTGCCGAATCTGGATAACTTGAAATCCTATGCTGAAAAAAATAATATCAGCTACCAAAATGACGATGACCTCTTAAAGCATCCGGCTATTCATCAGTTAATCCGCCAGGAGATTGATGCTATTTCAGGCGATCTGGCCAGTTATGAGACGATTAAGAAATTCAGATTACTCAAGGATCCTTTTACGATCGAGAGTGGAGAACTCACCCCAACCCTTAAAGTCAAAAGGAACGTGGTGGAGCAGCACTATAAAGATCTGATTGATGAAATGTATCGGGAGGACGAGAATAACATCTGACCGCTGATGGGAACGGTAAAAGTTTATCCACCAGTCAAATATTTTGCGGCCATTACTTTTGAACCAACCGCTCCAGTTGAGAAGGCTAAAGAATGGCTGGCAACCATCTTTTCTGAAATTGAGGATATCTCGCCCTGTTATGATTTTGACCAATTCACTTCGTTTTATCAAGAAGAGATGGGTACTGGTCTTCAAAAGCAAATCGTCTCTTTTAAAATCTTAAAACCGGCCGAATTCTTGCCCGAATGTAAACTGGCCACCAACGAAATTGAATCACACTTCCTCAGTGAACGTGGCCGCCGTCTGAATCTCGATCCCGGGTATATCTGTGCTGCCAAAATGATTCTGGCGACCACCAAGGATTATGACCACCGCCTGTATCTACACCGCGGAATATTTGGCGACGTTCATCTGCGTTTTCGGCAGGGACACTTTCAACCAGCCGAATGGACCTATCCTGATTATCGCCAACCGCAAATCATTCTTTTTTTCGAGCGGGTGAGAAAAAACTATTTACAGCAGTTGAAAGATGTAATACTATAAGTGACAAGATACGGATATTAGACTCCAATTGTCGAGAGGATGGTTAGAATGAAAAAGCCCATGACCTACCAGCAAGCCGGCGTTGACATTGAAAAAGCAGAGAAATCGTTATCCAGGGTTAAACATTTGATTGCACAAACTCACAATCGCCGGGTACTAAAAGACATCGGTGCTTTTGGTGGATTTTATGAATTTCCTTCACAGGACTACAAACATCCAGTGCTGATTTCCAGTACCGATGGGGTTGGCACAAAACTAAAAGTAGCCATCATGATGAACAGGCATGAGACGGTGGGAGCCGATCTGGTGAATCATTGCATCAACGATATTGCGGTGTGCGGCGCCAAACCGTTATTTTTTCTTGATTATTTTGGCTGTGGCCAATTAGAGGAAAAAGTATTCCAGCAAATCATCAGCGGATTTGTTCAGGCCTGTAAGACAGCCGATTTACCACTGATTGGCGGTGAAACAGCCGAAATGCCAGACCTCTATCAGCCGGGAGATTATGATCTGGCCGGCACCATTGTGGGAGTGGTTGAACGAGAAAAAATTATTGATGGCGCTAACGTCCAGCAAGGTGATGTGCTCATCGGAGTGGCTTCCAATGGTCTTCACACCAACGGATATTCCTTAGCCCGGAAAGTTCTTCTATCCCATTTTCAACTCCAGGACTATATAGAGGAATTGGGAAATGATCTTGGAGATGAATTGCTGAAAATTCATTTAAATTATTACCCGATTATTAAAGCAATAACCGAAAATTTTCCAGTGAAGGGTATGGCCCATATCACCGGCGGGGGGTTATACAAAAATACTATCCGGGTGGTACCGGAGGGATTAATACCAGAATTTACCTGGTATACCTGGCCGGTGCCGCCTATTTTTTCTCTGATTCAAAAATTGGGAAATGTTCCGGAAGATGATATGCGCCAGACCTTCAATCTGGGGATTGGATTGGTTTTTATTGTCGATCAAAAATTAGCCGGGCAGATTTTAAGTTATGGAAATCGGTTTCCGCAAAAATTTTACGAGATAGGAAAAATCGCAAAATCTTAAAAAATTTCAGTTGAATGCTCTCACCTGAACAATTTCTGCGGCGATTATTCATAAGAAATAATAAATCAGAATATCCTGATTAAAAAACATATGAGGATCTCATCGCTTTTATGCCTGTCATTCGCTTTAAAAAGCAAATAGTCATCGCCAGAATCCGCAATCCCTTGCAAAATTTCAATGAAACAGAAGAATCCATAGAGATTCGCACCGATCCGTTGCTGGCGTATAACACGCGCATCAGCAAAACGAAGGGATTAGACAAAGTTCCAACCGACGAGCCGCTAAAAGAGTTTGTCCGCCAGGCCAAAAGCTGCTTTTTTTGTAAAGGCCGGGTTGAAGAACAAACGCCAAAATTGCCAGAACACATTGATCCCATTGGTCGCCTTTCTCATGGTGAAGCGCTATTGTTTCCCAATTTGTCAGGCTTTGCCACCTACAGTGCGGTGTGCATTTTCTCGAAGGAACATTTTACAGCCATCGATCAGTTTACACCGTCACACATCTATGATGCCTTCCTAACCTGTCAGGAATATTTCCAGAAATGTGGACGATTTCATCAGTCACTTTTGTACCCTTCAATTAATGGTAACTATCTCTTACCAGCCGGCAGCAGCATCCTCCATCCCCACCTTCAACCTTTTCTGGATTTCTATCCTACTAATTTCCACCGACGCGTGCTGCAGGCCAGCAAGAATTATCTTCGTAAAAATAAAAGCTCTTTCTGGACGGATTTCATCCACACTGAACGACATAAAGAACGCTTTCTGTTTGAGACTCCCCACATATTTGTGTACACGCCCTTTGCCCCACTGGGATTTTATGAAATAAATGCTATCATCGGTGAAGGAGAAAATATCACCGAACTGAAGCAAGAGATAATAAAAGAAATAGCAGAAGTCATTTTTACCATTCTACAATTTTATCATCAAGTTCAGCACAATAGTTTTAACTTGACCTTATTTTCCCCTCCTCTTCATCACAAAAATTCGGCGGCAATGCCCTGCCTGTTAAAGATGTGTACTCGACCGGTTTTTGCTCCTTTTTATCGGAATGATGTGACATTCTTTGAAAAATTTCATCAGGAATGTATGATCGATAAAGCTCCCGAAGAGGTTGCCGCTGAATTTAAAACTCTGAAATCCCGGTAATTGCTCAAAAGTGGGTTGATTTAAAATTAAGTTATCGCTATTTTGATAAAAAAGGAGGGCAAATAATCCACGGCATGGATTGTTCTATGAAGGAGAGAAGTCATATGGTCGGCTATTCAGGATTATGCTTACAGGATAAATTCAGAATTTTAAGGGATGATGATAAAAATCAATTTCCGGAAATATTCATTTGATCATGACCAAAAATACATCAACTATCGAGTTGTTTACCGGTAAGATGAGAGCCGAGAATTTACCGGAGATTTTCATCAAAAATTTTATTCGATACTACAAAAAATTACAACAGGGTTCGGCTGGACTGATTGCCGAGAAAGATATTTTACCTGTTCACTCTTTGCCTGATGCTTTAGAGGTAACGCCTCCATTTTACGAACTGGGAAAGCAGCATCTTTCCAGAACAGTATTTCTTAAATTAAATGGGGGATTGGGCACCAGCATGGGTCTGGAGACGGCGAAATCCTTATTGCCGGTTAAAGATGGCTTAACTTTTCTGGATATCATTGCCCGACAGACGGAAAAAGGCGGTTTTAAGCTTATTTTCATGCACAGTTTCTCTACTCAGGCAGATTGCCTGAAGTATTTACAAAAAAAGTATCCCCGGCTCTGTCAGAACATGCCCATTGATTTTCTGCAGCATAAACAACCCAAGATTTCTCAGGAGAATCTCACACCGGTCAGCTGGCCGCAGAATCCTGAGCTGGAATGGTGCCCCCCCGGACATGGAGATCTCTATATTTCTATCTACACCAGTGGGGTATTGGACTCACTTCTGGAACAAGGATATCAATATGCCTTTATTTCCAACGCGGACAATTTGGGAGCGGTGCTTGATCCTGCAATTTTAGGTTATTTCGTTCATCATAACTATTCGTTTATGATGGAAGTGACTGAACGCACTGAAGCTGATAAAAAAGGAGGACATCTGGCCAGAGATCCCAATGGTCGATTCATTTTGCGGGAAGTTGCTCAATGTTCCGAATCAGACCAACTGACTTTTCAGGATATTCAGCGTCATCGCTATTTTAATACGAATAATTTGTGGATCGATCTGGTTTTCTTGAAGAGATTATTAAAAAAGAAACGATTTTATTTAGGATTGCCAATGATCAAGAATCAAAAAACAGTTGATCCGCGCGATCCGTCAACACCGAAAGTCTACCATCTCGAAACGGCAGTGGGTTCGGCGATTTCGGTATTTGAAGGAGCGGCGGCTATCAACGTGCACCGCTGGCGATTTGCCCCCGTAAAGAACACCAATGATCTTCTGGCTGTCCGATCTGATCTTTATCAATTAGATAATAATTTTCAAATTAAACCTATTCCCGACCGCATCAATTCGTTACCAGAAATAGACCTGGACCCGCCATATTATCAGAAAATTGATGATTTTGAGAAACGATTTTCTGACGGAGTTCCTTCCCTGCGTGAATGTGAGAGACTGCAAATCATGGGTGATTTTCACTTTGGTAAAAATATCATCTGCAAAGGAAGAGTCATTTTGAGAAACAACCGACGATCTCCGGTTAAAATACCGGATGGTCAGATTATTCAAGGTGAACTGATTTTTTAATCAACCCCATTCAATTGTGAGTTAAAAATAGACGCGGAAAGATGTAAAGTATAAATCCGGATACCCACCAAATTCTGATGAATATGAAAAATCTCGTAAAGATTTTCCCACACCGATAAAAGTTCCAAGCACCAGATAAATATTTTGAGCGACATTATATTCTCCGGAAATGGTCAGATAAAGAGAGGGATCAGTTAGATTGATCAGAGACTCAAATAGACTGCTTATCAACGGAGTAAATTGATAAGAACATCCCGGAATTAAATAATGCTTTCCCAGCAGATATACCGAGCCTTCCTGATAGGCGACTTTACTCAAATTCCACAGGTAGTTCCCTGCCTGGCTTTGACCAGCACCATTAAAATGATATTCTAAAAAAACATAGGACTCTCCACCGAAACTATAATCACATCCCAGGGTGGCGCGAAAATAGTCCTGCGCAGAATCTCTGTTCGCAGGCTTTAATTTATCAGTAAAAACATAGGCAGTTTCCAACCAGGTTCCTGCTCCTCCTATTGAGCGGGCAATATCCAGGCCAATCAATACATTCTGGCAGAAACCTAACAGCAGAAAAGAGACATCTGACTGAAGCTGATATAACTTCAGTCGAGTAAAAAAAGCGCTATTTTCCAATTTAGCTGCTTTTCCCACAATATAACCGGCATCGAATTCACCGAGCAGACCAATGGGGATTCTCCAGCGCAACGCATCCACTCCTATTCGCTCTTCTTTATCCAACTCATCGAAGGTAAAAGGTGCAATCACATCGCAGGGGTTTACGGCACGTGCACTCCCCCAGGCGATAGTTTGGCGCCCTACTACCAGATCGGAAAAAGAGCCTCGAAAAGTCAATGCCAAACGATCCAGGTTTTGAAAAACCGAGAAACTTCTCTGGTCTTTAGTTCCTGCCGGGTACCATTTACGATGAAAATCTTTATAACGATATTTCATGGGATCGATCATTGATGACTGAAAGATATCCGAATAGAGTAAAGTGTCCTGAATACGAAAAGAAAGATCATACGCCATCTCAGCCACCAACCAGGTAGTCGGTTGATATAAAAATTGACTACGAATCCGCTGATTAACTGCTCCTAAAAAACCAGGAGCAGGATTTCTTAGTAGAGTTTCCCAATCAGGGTGGTGATAAACCACAAAAAAATTTTTTAGGTATCCATTGACAGTGAAATTTGCCCCGTGAATCCATTCCACAGGATATGAAAGGAGAACACTGGTCAGAGAGGCCAGCATTATTTTTAGCAATCGATGGATGTTCTTCAAGGTTGTGCTCCAATGATAAAACTAAGAGCAATTATTTCTTACTTTCGTTCATCAGCGGTTATTTTGCCATCCTTAAGAATGATAATCCTTCTGGCTTTTTCCATTACCATTTTGTCATGGGTAGAAAATAGAAAAGTCATACCGGTACTTTTATTAAGGTTCATCATGAGATCCAGCAGTGCTTCACCGGTTTCTGAATCAAGGTTAGCGGTCGGTTCGTCAGCTAAAATAAGGGACGGTTGCGATACCATGGCGCGAGCAATAGCTACCCGCTGTTGTTGTCCTCCCGATAGTAGAGGTGGTTTACGGTTTTCTAATCCGGATAAACCGACCTTTTTCAGGATATCCATTACCCTGCGATGACGCTCTTCCCGGGAGATGCCCTGGAGCAACATGATATATTCAATATTTTCTTCGACCGTTAACACTGGAATCAGATTATATGCCTGAAAAATGAAACCAATATGATCGCGGCGAAAATCAGATAACTCCTTACCGGTTAAATCGGAGAGTAAACGACCATTCAAATACACTTCACCTTGCGTCGGCCGATCCAGTCCAGATATCAGATTTAGCAACGTGGTTTTTCCAGATCCAGAAGGACCGACAATTGTCGAAAATTCACCTTTTTCTATAATAAGATCAACCCCTCGTAAGGCCTGTACCGGGATCACACCATCCGAATATACTTTTTTCAGATTTTTGGTGACAATAATATGTTCATTTTTAGACATATTCACCTCCACGTTATCCGAACCATAGCGACCATTACATGCTTTTCCTGAGCGCATTAGCCGGTGACATTCGAGCGGCATATATTGCCGGATAAATCCCACTGAGTATTGTGAAGAAGAATACCCAGAGTGGATACTTAATGAATTGGAGCACTTTTAATTTCGGATAGATCAGTTCGCGAAAAGTGATACCCGAAAATTCGATACCGGTGTAATTAATGCCAATCTGGCTGACCAGATAGGTAGAAGCCAATCCTAAAATATTTCCTAAAACAATACTGATTACCGCCAGCGAAGCCGCCTCCAGCAGAAGGAGTCGAGCGATACTCCAGGGTCGAGTTCCCACGGCCCGCAAAACACCAAATTCAAACATACGTTCATGAATGGACATAAAGAGGGTATTAATGATACCCAATGCTACTACGCCGAACAGGATCAGTCCAGTTAATAATGTACTGAACTGTGTTATTTCAAAAATTGCTTCCATCTGGGGCAAAATTACCGTCCAACTTTCAGCGATATTACCGCTTTTCGAATATCGTTTCCAAAAGGATAAATCTTTATCCATTCCCAATTGGATATCAGTGAACTGTATCGCCACTTCGTGCGCCTGCTCTCCCAAACCCAACATTTCCTGAGCGTGCTTTAATTGAATAAAGACCATTCCCTGGTCCATTTCTGGTATATTGAAATGAAATATCCCTGAAACTCGAAACATTTCCTGGGCGAATTCTCCATTTTGAATACGAGCAGCTGTCATCACCACTCGATCACCAATATCAACATCTAGAATTTCGGCAAGCTTACTACCCAGCAAAAGATTTCTGGGATTCTCATCAGTGAAAAAACTACCACGTTGGATGACTTCATCCAATTGAGACACTTCTCGTTCCAAATGGGGATCGATGCCTACCATATTGACAACCTGCATATCCGCTGGAGAGGAGATCATTCCCGTGGCCATCGCCCGGACGGAGTAAGCTCTGACAATCTTTTCCTGTTTTAGGCTATCAAGAATGGCTGGTAGATGATTGATCGTCAATTCTGCATCTTGCGTTTGTCGATAATCCTGGCGGTGGATTTGTCCTTCTCCCAAATACGTTAATGTTGCTGAATGAATCATATTCTTTTCCATACCAATGATCAGGGCGTCAGTGAATATCAAAGACGCCAGTCCTAAACCAATCGCCGTTCCAGCAATATAGGTGCGCCTTTTATTCCGAAAAATGTTCCGCCAGGCCAGTTTGATCCAGATCATTTTCATTCCTTTGATTAATGAATCCTCATTGCTTCAGCCGGTTCAGTTCGAGCGGCTCGTATGGCAGGGAAAATGCTCACTAAAGACGCCGATAAAAGAACGGTTATGGCTGGAATATATAAACTTCGAGCGGTTACCATGGTATACATGGTCTTAAATTCTACTCCCCCGTACGTGAAGGTCTGTGGTAAATTAATTCCCTGCCGTGATAATAAATAATTCAGTGCCAACCCTATCATCGCTCCTATGACAATGCTGATCAGTGCCAGTATATTCACTTCCAAAAGAACCATTCTAAAAATCTGTTGGGGTCTGGTGCCAACTGCTTTGAGCAAACCATACTCTCGTTGTCGTTCCAGCACCGACATCAATACTGTATTCAGTACTCCTACTGCCACAATTAACATAATAATTAACAGCATAACCCACATACCCTGAACATCGGCTTGCATCGCCTGATAAAAAGCCCTGGCGAACTCCTGCCAGGGGGAGACTTCCAGTTCGGGCATATTCAACGTTTCACGAATCCGCTGAGCCATCACCGACACATTATTCAGTTTGCTGATGATAACCGCAATTTCATGAACTTTACCTTCCATCACAAAAAATTCCTGAAAATCGTTCAGGTGTAGATAAAGCGAGCTGCGATCACCAATAGCGTCACCGGTTTCAATAATTCCAGTGATGATGAACAAGTCATTTGCAATCGATCCATCGGCTGCCTGAGATACTATCACCACTTCATCTCCTACTTCTGCTTTCAACACCAGTGCTAATCCTTTTCCAAGAATAGCTTCATGCCTGGAGGTTAGAGCGAATGGAGATCCAACAACTATTTTATTATTAAAACGAGTAGTCTGGTTTTCCAATAGTGGATCGATACCAATAATGCGTGTGCCTGTGCTGTTTTCTCCCACCGATATCAATCCGGCAGCGAAGGCTCGGGGCGCCCAGCTTTCCACGCCGGCTAATTCTGAAATTCTTTGTCCTATCCTTTGATAGTCATCGATGGTTTTATATAGCGATGGACGATCCCGATAATCTCCCTGGTGAATTTGAATGTGGCCGAGTTGATTACGAGTGAACATATTTATGATGAAACTATAAGAACCATCGGACCATCCAATAGAAAAAGAGGCTAAAGCAAAGCCACCAAACATGGTCAAAGCAGTCAGGATGGTTCGACGTCTTTGCCGGAAAATATTTCTGAAGGCAATTTTAAGGAACATATTTACTTTCCGCTCATTGATTCCATCGATCTGAGATTTCGCAGACTAAAAATATCTTTATTCAGCTTGATATCAAACTTGAGTTCCACATACCTTAAGACAGTTTTTTTACCGGGTTTATTCTGCGGAATAAGTTCTATCACAGTGGGAATTAGGCGATTATCCATTAATTTAATCTCCAGATAATTCATTATGCGCATGAGTTGCCCTTTTTCATCAAAATACCACTCTTTGATCGGGATATAATCTTTCGCTCGGACTTCCATTACAATCTCTTTCCAAACAACGGGTAAATTTTCTTTTGGAATACAACTGATATAGATGGACCCTTCCCTCGCGGTATCAGGGTAAACGAATTTATAATCATAGTCCTCTAGCAAAGAAAATTCGTTGACCAGATCGTCATTCGTAAAATCCGATCCCATCCAGGAACTCATCATCATCGATGGTGGAATTTTAATTACCTTATCGGTTCTGGGTAGATAATTCCACATTTCATTTTTAATTCTCAACGTCCCCATCCCTTCTTCTTTTTTCGGCTCGATAATCCGAATAAAGGTTTTTGATTTTCCTTCTGTCCACACTTTCATTTTTAGCGTACGTTCCCAGTGC
This sequence comes from uncultured Caldithrix sp., assembly GCA_964394475.1. Taxonomy (GTDB): domain Bacteria; phylum Calditrichota; class Calditrichia; order RBG-13-44-9; family RBG-13-44-9; genus RQOF01. The sequence continues at coordinate 10,464 of CAYMXZ010000074.1, forward strand.
GGAGTGACGATGACCATTTCCACCAGCGCATAGCTCGAATTGGATCGATATAATTCATCAATTTTTTTGATGATGTTAATGACATTGTCTGATAGTGGTTTAGACGGCAGAATACTCAGATATAAAAGACAGAAGATAATGATTTTGGCGGGCTTCATTCAATTTCCTATCAAGCGATTGATAAAAAAAATTTCTTACCAAAATAGTGAATTTTTTCAAAGAAATAAATATTTTTCAAGAAAAAGTCTGGCGAATTGTTAAAAAAAACATCGATAGTAATTAAAATGATTAATAACATATATAATATTTATTATTTATTTATAATATATTATATATTTATTTTGATTTATAAAATATTCTTATGTAAATTGAGCTGGTTCTTAGGATAATAAAGTGAGTAAAGGATTTGTATATCAAAAAAAATGGGACATTACACTAAATCATCAGACAGAGTGTATATACCTGTCTTTGTTCATTCACTGAGCGGTAAATACTTTCATGCGGGAATACTATACCACTAAAGATCTGTCGCAAAAATTAGGCATCAAGGAAGCTACCATTCGTAAATGGGTATTTGACCGGAAAATTCCCCATTACAAAATTGGTGGTGGTAAAGGATTGTTATTATTTAAAATAAATGAAATTGAAGAATGGCTAAACCGTCAACGAGTCAAGCCGCACGTAAAATTGAAATTTGAGAAATAGCATGTCCTCAATTTCAGCTCAGTCTGGTGATTTTAAAATTGGAGGGTACTATGAAAAAACGAAACAAAGTTAATCACCCTACTAAAACCAAGATCAAGATCAAACTAAAAATTAAACTCAAATGACCTTGTTTCAATGATCCTTTGATTTTTAAGATCGAATTCGGTTAGAATACCTTTTTCTGCCAAACTTGACGAAAATAGTCGATCAAGCGGTGAACAAACTAATTCACCTCATTTTACTAACCATTCTATTGGTGTTTAGTACTCACAGATAATGCATTCATTTTTTCAGCAAAATTCTTTAATATGGAAACGGTGCTGGAATCCGATACAAAAACCGAATTTCGTCCTTGTGGTTCATGAGGTGGATCTCCGCTATAAGGATCCCCTTTTTGCCATCTGGCGGCCACCGGTTCTCTTGGTAATCCCTCTCCTCCCCAGGCCCAGAAATTACTTCCCACCAGAGGACCACCCGCCAGAGAAATCTCATAAACAAAACTCAAAATTTCGGTATAATATCGATCTCGATAGTTAGTAGACGCTTGGGGTGAATAAGAATGCTGGTCACGAGGCATTCCAAATTCCTCAAACACCAAACGCTTACCTATTTTTTCTGCCAGTTCAACATGTCTTTGCAGATAAGCCAGCGCTTTATGAAGAGCGTCAGGATAAGTCGCTTCGGCATTCAAAGGATCAAACCAATTCCAATTGTACGCCCAGAGATGCGCGGTTAGATAATCAATCTGGCGATAGCGATGTATTTCCTCATACAACTCTTCTGAATCCATACAGCCAACCGTTCCTTCATTACCGGTTGAAATCAGGTGATTGGGATCAATGGATTTGATATAACCGGCGGTCTCTTCAATCCATTGGCTGAATACACGAAAATTTTCCTTTCCTTCTTCACCCCAGCCTGGACGAGGTTCATTGGCCAATTGCCAGGCCATAATGGTCGGATCATCACGGTAAACTCGAGACGTGTACTTATTTTTTCGTTGGATTAAAAATTTAAGATACCTGCGAAAGGTTTGTTTAGCCTTTTCATTCCGATAAAAACGCGCACTAAATTTCATAAAATCAACATAACTGTACTGGGAGTAAAAAGGATTGGGAACAGCGGTTTTTTCAGCCCACGATACATATTGAGCCATTCCTCCCGACCATTCCCAATAATTATTCAGATAAATAACAGCATACATCTGACGTCTTTCCATTTCAGCCAGCAGAAAATCCAGTCCATCCAGCAGCATTTCATCATAGACTGCTAATTCAGGTTGTATAGCAGGTTGAACCGTATTCGGCTGGGCATTCCCTTCAGAAGCTCCCAGAACACGCAAATTATTTATGCCGATGGAGTGGAGAAAATCGAGTTCACGGAGGAGCCGTTCCCGATCGCCACCTCCTCCCTTTGAACCCAGATTACACCCATACCAGAAATTGGTGCCTAAAAAATAATAAGGTACCCCATCGATCTCAAAGTGAGTTCCTTTCACTTTTACAAAACCAGCCTGTTCCGGGGAAGATAAACAGCCACTCAGTACCAAACTAATTATCAACAACGATTTAAAAACATAGCGCTGCATCGATTCGCCTTCTTTTATTTTTAAACGTTGTATTTTTTTATAAAGGTACAGACTTCCAATTGTATTTTATAAATAAATCTTTTTTATCCAAAATATATTTTTAGTCAATAGCGAGAATCGGTAGAAGTTACTAAGATTTCAATTATACTTAGTCGTATTAATTTCAAATAAAAAATTTTTAAGCTCATTACTGGAGAATTTTATTCGAATTTGTTTTTTAACGATCCACTTTCCAATAAATCTTAGTTTATAATTACGCTACTAAGGTGAATTTAATAAAATAAAGTTTTTCAATTCTCCCTTCCACCACATTTTCTGCATCTAAAATAATGAGGTTTTCTTTTGATCATTGATATCGAATGGAGAACAGAATTGACCGTCCATGGATGAGATTAAAATTGGGCTTTCGTAAAAATATTCATTTTTCAACGGGAGACGCCATGCCTTAGCAGCTAGCGGTGAATTTTTCTCTGAATTCAATTTGAAACCATACAGATAAAATCGCAATCAAGGCTAACGTCATCAGGCGCAAAAGGAAGGTCAATCCATTGGTGTAAATTGGTGGAAAGAAAAAAAGCCTCTCGTTGAGGAGAGGCTGAGGCAGTAGCGCGTACGGGAGTTGAACCCGTGTTACCGACGTGAGAGGCCGGCGTCCTAGACCACTAGACGAACGCGCCATTAATTTGATATCATTCCTGAACCCGTGTTATCCGCCAGTTGGCGGACGTCCTAAACCACCAGACGAACGCGACAGATACTATCAAAACGGAGCTAAATATATGATGCTTGAGTTTTTAAATCAATATAAAAGAAAAGCAAGACGAAAAATATCTGCTCAGTAGCTGGATGCCATTCAAAATCACAGAAAATACTTATTTCCTTCCAAATATTAGTCCAAGAGAAATCTGGAAAGTATTAAAATCTGAAATTAAATTATATTTTGCTTCAATCAGGGCGGTCAGTTTTCCCAGGTTAAATAAATATCCACCCAATGGAGCAAAACCAATTTTGCTTTCACTATTATCCACCCAGTAACGGGATCCATATGGATAGACGATATACGTATACTCCCAGCTTAACATATTATAACTTAATCCCCCACCGATATAAGCTCCCTGTTGCTGTTTCATAAAAAAGTAATGAACATCCACCGCAATAGAAAAATCAGATATTCCCACTTCTGCATCATCTTCCTGGACAGCTGAGGATTCCCAATAGGTCAAGCTTGGAACTAAATATATTCCTTCTGATAGGGGACCAAAATAAGCGCCAGCACCCACATTAAAACCGGTATCCCAATTCTCCGGGAAAACGGCACCACCATAAACAGCTGCTCCACTGAAAATAAATTGAGCCGCAAAAGTTGGAAGAATTACACCAAACGAACAAATAGCACATAAAAGAAACATCTTAAGTTTCATGTTAATATTCTCCTTATTTTGGTTGTTCATTGTCAAAATGCATAAATTATTTATTGAAAGATTTTAACCTGAATACGATGATTTTCAATAGATTCCCATCAGAATTTTAATTAAATATAAAAGCACCAATAATTAGACAACCATATTTCAACACAATTGTAAAATATCTAAAAGTTTTTTTTTCATTGGAATGACCTATTCGAGATCAGACGATTGCGGAAATATAAGTCATGACTTCTGAGAAAATCCGGCTCAGTTACTGAATCAAGAACCAGCAAAGTTTGTTTATTGTTTTGATAATTCATTTTATTTGTCAAATCAACAACTAAGACAGAATGAATACCCCGGTAAAAGAGATAACAATTGGGGAAATGAAGATTCATTACTGTAAAAAAATTTTAACAGGATAACAGGATTATTATGATCGATATAGACTAAACTTCACCTCTCGAAGTTTTTTATTCACTAAAATTTATTCGAAATCACTTTTATTCATCCTGTTATCCTGTCATAATAGAATCATTGTCGATTTTTACTTGGTCACGATCATCTTACGGATATTCACGTATCCTTCGGCTTGCATGCGGTAAATATAAAATCCACTGGCCAGGTTGGTGGCGTCGAACTCTAAAACATAATAACCCGGTGGTTTTTCCTCATTCAGCAAAGTACGCACTCGCTGGCCTAAAATATTATAGATTTCGATCCGCACCTGCGATAGTTTTGGCACGGCGTATTTGATATGAGTGACCGGATTAAAGG
>CAYMXZ010000075.1:0-14813 GCA_964394475.1 uncultured Caldithrix sp.
GGCCCGGCCTATATTTTCGGGATGTTCGATAATGCTGATCTGAAATTTCCAGAAATTGTTGATGAAAACGGAAATAAAGTAGAATTAACCAAGGGGCGCTATCAGTTGTTTATGCGCTCCAGCGACCGCGCCCTTCGGCAGCGGGCCTGGGAAGCCTACTATCAGACTTATGAAAACTGGAAGAATACCCTAGCAGCCAGTCTGAATTCTGAAGTAAAAACAAATATTTTTTATGCCCGCGCTCGAAAATATAACAGTGCCCTGGAAGCCGCCTTGGATGGCGATAACCTCCCGGCGGCGGTTTATGAAAATCTGGTAACCACTGTTAACAATTACCTGCAACCCCTGCATCGCTATATCACCTTTCGAAAAAAGATGCTGGGAATTGATAAAGTTCACTTATATGATTTGTACGCGCCTTTGCTGGCAGATGTAAAATGGGAGGTGCCCTATGATGAGGCGACCACGACGGTGGAAAAAGCTCTCGAACCACTGGGGAAAGAATATACTCAGATCGTGAAAAAAGCAGTAAGCGATCGCTGGATTGATGTGTACGAAAATGCCGGCAAGGTTTCGGGAGCGTATAGCTCCTTTGCCTACGGATTAGCACATCCCTATATTCTGATGAATTATCAGAATCAGGCCCGCGATATGTATACCCTGGCTCATGAACTGGGTCATTCCCTGCATTCCTACTACACCAATCAGACTCAACCCTTTGTTTATGGGGGATATTCTTATTTTCTGGCGGAAGTCGCTTCCACTTTTAATGAAGCCTTATTAACGGATTATCTGTTGAAGAAAGTGAAAGAAAAAGAAAAGAAGCTGTATTTGTTGAATCAGTATCTGGAAAACATACTTACCACTGTCTATACCCAGGTGATGTATGCGGAGTTTGAGCAGGAGATTCATGCCCGGGCGGAAGCCGGTCAGCCACTGAATGCCGAAGTGATGAATGAAATCTTTGCGACATTACAGAATAAATATTATGGACCAGATTTCGAATTAGATCCCATGGGCGCTAGTCGCTGGAATCGCATTCCCCATTTCTACCGCAATTTTTACGTATTCAAATATGCCACAGGATTGTCGGCCTCAACCGCGCTTTCCCAGAAAGTTTTATCGGGCGATAAGAAAGCCCGCGACGCCTATCTGCAGTTCATCAGCAGTGGACGCTCGGATTATGATCTCAATTTATTGAAAAAAGCCGGAGTGGATATGACCTCTCCCCAGCCGATCGAAGCTACTCTGCAACTATTTAATAAATTGTTGAGAGAGATGGAATTGATGATATAAGATTCTACCGAAATTTTCTGCTACGTATCTGAAGAGTATCATGAAACAAAGAGGGAAATCCGAAACGCCGTCTCTGATCAAAAGCCGTCAGCGATCGACATTTTGATTTCCCTTCCTATAACCTTGACCGGACACTTCGAACGCCCGGTCAAAGGATTCCCCAGCTTCTCTTGATTCAGTGCGTTTTCTGGTTATTCCGTTAATTTTCTTCGATGCAGCCTTAACGGTTTGTGGTTTGTCTGTCCTATGCTGTTTTTATGACAGTGGCTGGCTTATATAACCAGGCGGCCAGAATTCCTAAAATGGTAATTTCAATGACACCAAAAAGAAACCAGCCGATGGCAATGCCACCGGTTATGGGCATGGACATGTATGTTCCCAGACTCATGGGTAAACTGAAGAAAACACCAATCAACAGTCCGAAGCGCACCCCTTCCATTATTCCCTTGTTCTCATATCCTTTGGCAAAAATATAAACGAACAGGAAGGACCAGATCAATCCACTCAGCCAGCCCATCCACATCAGACGATTCATTTCTTCCATGGGTCGCCATAAATGGGCGGTTTGTTCATAAACCCCGCTCATGAAAACACCGTGAAACAGATACGACAGGATTTGATCCACCACAAAAATAACGACACTGGCGATGATCCATTTTTTAGTATTCATGAAAGCCTCCTCTGGTTAGAATTGTTGGGTTATTTAAAAATCCCTTAAAATCTTATCCTTGTGAAGTATCGTAAGCGAATATAAATTTTTAGTTAAAGATGATCTGAACAACAGAAAGAAAACCAGTGGAATCAGTGAGTGCTAATCGATAGATGAATATGTGTCAATTCATTGCGCAAAATTTGTTAAGCAAATAATGGAAATACAAGTTTTATTTTGTCATTTATTCAATTTTAATCGATTTTAGAAACATCATGATTTCAGGGAACATTCTGTTTTTATCAAAGTTATTTTACGCAAAATAATTTATTTTTATAAATGAGAAGGAATCTATTCAATCATGCCATTCCAGTTTCGAAATAAGATTGGGATTTTGTTTTTCATGATAAACTTTATTAATTACGGGTGCCAGATGGGACAATCAGAGAAATTAGATCAAGAGCAGATTCAAGATAAGGCCAATTTGCAGAGAGCCATTTTTGCCGGTGGTTGTTTCTGGTGTATGGAACCGCCATATGATAATCTACCGGGAGTAATTTCTACCACAGTTGGTTACACAGGCGGTCACGTTCCTCAACCGACCTATGAAGAGGTCTCGGAAGGAAAAACCGGCCATGTTGAAGCGGTGGAGATCATATTTGATTCTTCTAAAATCAGTTATCAGGAATTATTGCAGGTGTTCTGGCGAAATATTGATCCCACCAATCCCTACGGGCAGTTTGCGGACTGGGGATCGCAGTACCGCACCGCTATTATTTATATAAATGACCAGCAAAAAGAATTGGCATTAAAATCAAAAGAAGAACTGGAAAAATCCGGTAAATTCACGAAACCGATTGTGACCCAGATTTTACCGGCCGCACCGTTTTATCCCGCTGAAGCCTATCACCAGGAATTTTATAAAAAGAATCCGCTGCGTTATAATAGTTATAAAGTAGGGTCCGGCCGGGCCGGCTTTCTGGAAAAAGTATGGGGTGAAGAGAAACGATGAAGGGTTAAAAAAGAAGGGAGAAGGACTAAGGGTAAAAGGTTAATGGTAAAAGGGGAAAAGAGTAATATGAAAATTTAACTGTATGAATTGTATGAAGTTGGAAAAACTAAAAATTAATTTTACCAGACGACGAAACCTTTCAATATGTTTTCATTGAAATTTGTTTGCTAAAAAAATTGATATAGATATAGAAATATTTTTTGGAAGGAAAAGTTGCTTAATAAAATTATGATTGATCATGAAAAAGATGGTAGTATCATCTTAAAGATAATATCATTTTTTTCTGAAGCAATAATCATGAGTTAGTTTCTTTCGATATGGTTCATTAGAATTAATTTTCTTTTTCATGGTCTAAGCCGCTTTTTTGTTTACATCTCAATTCACAATATTTTCCACCCAATCTAAATTCACTTTTGACAATTATGAAAGTCGCATGTAATTTATTTCGTTGAATGTAAATTCTGAGAGAAGATATGCCAAGATTTCCCGATTTTGCCAGGCGCACTCAGCGAATCCCATCGTCGGTGTTTGAAAAATTTCGCTCCAGAATGAAGGAAAAAAGAAGCTTTCTAATCCAGCTACATATTGGCGATACTTATCTGCCCCCGAACTATTCACTCCCCATCGACCGCGAATTTTTAAAAGCCAAACCATATTTTAATCGCTATTGTCACACGTTTGGGGTGGATAGTTTCCGCCGCGCACTGGTAAAGAAATTAAATGATGACAATGGATTCTCGGTGGATGTTGAAAATGTGTTAGCCACCAGCGGCGCCACCAATGCTTTAAGTGCCAGCGTGCTGAGCCTGCTCAATCCCGACGATGAAATTCTGGTTCTTACTCCCTGCTGGCCGTTTTTTTCCGGGATGGTTGAACTGGCGGAAGCACGTGCGGTACAGGTTCCACTTTATACACGTCTTTATTCCGAACCCGATCTCGATTTGACGGCTTATCTGGAGCCGTATCTCACCCCTGCCACGTCGGCTGTTTACCTCAATTCTCCCAATAATCCCAGTGGAAAGGTGCTCACCTCCTCTCAACTTCAACAACTTTCTGCCTTTGCGAAAAAGCACCGATTATGGATTATCAGCGATGAGGCCTACGACGGTCTGGCCTTTGAACCTCATCAACACTATTGCATAGCCAATCTACCGTCTATGTTTGAACAAACGATATCGGTCTTCACTTTTTCCAAATCGTTTATGTTCGCTGGCTTGCGATTGGGTTATCTGGCCGCCGAAAAAGAAGTGGTGAAAGTAATCAATAAGACGATGGTCCATCAGCTATACAGTCCCTCCAGCCTTTCCCAGTACCTGATGATCGAACCTGTGAAAAATCGACAGCAATGGATTCCCAGACTGCGGGCGCATTATCAGGAGCTGCGCGATAAGGCTATTCGCGAATTGAAGATACCGGTACGTCCACCGGAGGGAACCTACTTTTTGTTTTTTTCTATCGCAGAATACTTAAATGGCCGAAGCTATTGGCAGGTGATTGAAGAATTGCTGGAGGCCGGGGTGACGGTAGCAATTGGTGAAGATTTTGGAAAAGATTTTGGTGATTACATCCGAATTTGTTTTACCAATGAACCCTGGGAACGAGTTCAGAAGGGAATTGAAAAAATTAACCAGGTGCTATTGAGAAGTTAAAAAAAGATTTACTTAAATTTCAGATTAAAACAGAATTGTCGGTATATAAATTGGAATCAGACGATGATAAAATGAAAATTTTTCAGAAATTGACCTATTCCCTTCTTTATCATTAACGTATTAGTTATTTTGAATTCGCTGCTTTCTTTTCGTATTGATTTTAATAATGGGAAATGACTGTTAATTGTAATTATCAGTCGGATAACAGAATGATTATCATATACCAATGATAAAACACGAGAGGTCCTCATGTGGCGCATGGGTTTTTATCAATTTCGGCCGGTTTTTGGCCAGGTGGAAATGAATCGTAAAAAAGTGATGGAAAAATTGTCAAAAGCCGAGGCTGATTTATTGGTATTGCCAGAATTGGCTTTTACTGGCTATCACTTCGCCGATCGCTCGGAATTATGGCCGCTGGCGGAAAATCCGGCGGACAGTCCTACGATCGATGCGCTGTCTGAACTCTGCCAGCGCCGGAAATTCTATATTGTCAGCGGTTTTGCCGAAAAACAGCAGAATAATTTATTTAATTCGGCGGTCTTCATCGGACCAGAGGGTCTGATAAGTACCTATCGGAAAATTCATCTGTTTCTGCGGGAAAAAGAGATTTTCCAGCCGGGAGATCTACCTCTGCAGGTGCAGGAAATAAAAGGAGTTCGCATCGGAATGATGATCTGCTTTGATTGGATTTTCCCGGAGATCTGCCGGGTTCTCTCCATAAAGGGTGCTGACATCATCTGCCATCCTTCTAACCTGGTATTAAGTTACTGCCAGAGTGCCATGACCACCCGCTGTCTGGAAAATCATGTTTTTGCCATTACGGCTAATCGCTTCGGAAGCGAAAGAAGGCCCCACGGAACCCTGCGCTTTACCGGGAAAAGCCAGATTACCGGACCACAGGGCGAAATACTCTATCGGGCTCGCTCACAGCGCGAAGAACTGGTCATTTTAGAAATCGACCCTTTCCAGGCCCGAAATAAAAAAATGACCGAGAAAAATGATTTATTTGCCGATCGCCGTCCCGAATTTTATTCCGAGGTGCTGAAAAAATAAAAAGACTTCAGAAGATTTTTTTGAAAGAAATCTGACGAATGGTGAACCTATTGCTTCAACAGAGTGTTAAATTAGCGTTGCCTGGTTTATCGATTGTGAAAACAAGGTAAGGATTATAGAAAAAGATTTAACGAAAAGAGGAAGGTGTGACTCAGAAAACAATTCTATGGGTAGATGATGAGATTGAATTTCTTCAACCCCATATTTTATTTTTAAGAGAAAAGAAATATCGGGTTGAAACGGCCAGCAATGCCGATGATGCTCTGGAAATTATTCGCCGGCAAAAAGTTGATCTTGTTTTGCTGGATGAAATGATGCCGGGTAAAGATGGCCTGATGACCCTGGGAGAGATCAAAAATCTTAAACCCGGTTTGCCGGTAATTATGATAACAAAGAATGAAGAAGAAAGCCTGATGGAAGATGCCATCGGTTCCAAAGTAGACGATTATCTAACCAAACCGGTAAATCCCAGCCAGATCTTGATGGCCTGCAAGAAATTTTTAGAATCGAGGGACATCTCCCAGCGAAAGATAACCGCTTCTTATTCGCAGAAAATTAACGAAATTTCTCTGCGTCTCATGCAGCCTCTCGATTACCAGGATTGGATGGATATTTACCAGAAATTAACGGCCTGGGATCTGGAATTGGGCAGTGGTGAAGAACAGCAGATGCGGGAAGTGATTTACGATCAGCGCCGGGAATGCAATGTGGAATTTGGTAAATATGTCGAGAAAAATTATCAGGATTGGATAAACCAGGAAACCGATCGCCCCCAATTATCCATTGATATTGTTAAAAATTATCTTCTTCCGGAAATCGCTAAGGGGAAAAGAGTAATTTTTATGGTTATTGATTGTCTGCGTCTGGATCAATGGCTAACCCTCGAGCCTTTTTTCTATCAGAATTTCAATATCAGTAAAGAGTATTACTTTTCTATCCTTCCCACCGCGACTCCTTTTGCCAGAAACGCTATTTTCAGCGGCCTGTATCCATTGGACATTGAACGGCGCTATCCGGAGCTCTGGGCGCAGGGGGAAGATGACGATTACAGCCGCAATCGGTATGAAGATAAACTGATGTACGACCAGTTGCGGGTACTGGGCGTGAAACTGAAAACGGAGCCCAAGTATGTAAAGGTGTTAAATTCTGACGATGCGCGTAATCTTGAAAAAAACTTGAATTCCTTTCTGGATGCTCCCATGCTCAGTGTGGTGGTTAACTTCGTGGATATTCTGGCGCATAGCCGCTCGGATTTGCCCATCCTGAAGGAAATTGCCCCTGATGAGCCTTCTTACCGCTCATTGACTCGTTCCTGGTTCGAACATTCTCCCTTATTGAATGTGTTTAAGTTACTGGCTCGCCAGGATATAACCATTGTGCTTACCAGCGATCATGGCAGTGTGCGGAGCCTGCGCGGTACGAAGGTCATCGGAGATCGCGAAGCCAGCACAAACCTGCGCTATAAATTCGGACGAAATTTAAAAGTGGATAACCGTCATGCTATTTTTGTGAAAAACCCAAAGGATTACAAATTACCTCAACGAACCTTTAATCTGAATTACATTATAGCCAAAGAGGATTTTTATTTTGTGTATCCCACTAATTATCATAAATATCTGGCCTATTATCGTGATAGTTTTCAACATGGCGGCGTATCAATGGAAGAAATGATCTTGCCGGTCGTGAAATTGCAGCCTCAGTAAAATATTTCAATCCATAAACAATTATATTTTTTAACAATCTGTGAATGGGAAGTTGCAAAAATTCATTTGCCAGATAGAACCATCGTTCATCTCTTTCTAAAAATGTTGTGACTATTCTGGATTTTTCTTTATAATTTTTACTCCTAGATTGGAAATGCCGGGTAATATTTGAATGAACAGTGATCAATTAAAAGTCACAACATATTTTTTACAAGATGTGGATTCATCCAGCCAAACCGCAGAGATTGCTGGACAATTCAGTTCGCTGGTCAAACCAGGTGAGGTGGTCGCTTTTTTTGGTGAATTGGGGTCAGGGAAAACTTTTTTTATTAAAGCTTTTTGCCGGGCACTGGGCACTCTTCAAGAAGCTACCAGCCCCAGCTTTACTCTGATCAATGAATATCGCACGGCTTCAAACCAGTATGTTTATCACTTCGACTTCTATCGTCTGAAAAATTTGGCAGAATTACAAAATCTCGGTCTGGATGATTTCTTTTACAATCAGTTTATTTGTCTGATTGAGTGGGCTGATAAGATCAGAGATTTTCTTCCCCCCTCCCGCTGGGAAGTCTTCCTGGAATTTCTCCCGGGATTGGAAGAAGGGCGTAAAATTCATATCAGGAAAATTGAGTGATGCAGAAAGAGAATACTGATAAACAAATAATCTTGCTGGGACTGGAAACCAGTGGATTGACCTCCGGTGTGTATCTGTCTATGAATAATCAACTGCTGGCAGAAATGAGTCTGAATGTCCGCAACGTCCATTCCCGGGGAATCGCCTTGTTCATCGACCAGGTTCTCAAACTCACCGAAATCGGTTATGACCAGATATCGGCAGTGGTCATTTCAGCCGGACCAGGTTCTTTTACTGGTTTGAGAATTGGCTATAGTGTGGCTAAAGGCATGCTCCATGCCCTGCAGAAACCGCTCATTGAAATACCTACTCTGGATGTCTGGGCTTATCAGCAGGGACAGTTAAGCGTTCCGGTATTTTCTTTTATCGATGCTCATCGTCAGGAGATTTTTTATGCCTTTTATCGATGGGACGATCAGAAACTGAAAAGAGAGAGCAATTATCAGATCATGCCTTTTGATGAGGTCAATAAACGAATCACTGAAAAGACTTTTTTTGTCGGCCCGGATGTTGGTCGATGGATGATCTCCCTGCAGAATTCATTAGGTGAACGGGCTCTTTTTGCCTATCCGATTCAGCAGCAATTGCAGGGATGGGCACTGTTACAACTGGGGTATGAGAAATTTATGGCCGGACAATTCAGTGATCTGCACTCCTGCGAACCAATGTATCTCCGTCCTTTTAAAGGAATTCTGTGATGAAAATTCGCCGCATGCAAAAAGACGACATTGATACTGTTGTTCAGCTGGAAAAACAAATTTTTCCCGATCCCTGGTCGCGTACCAGTTTTGAATACGAAATTTTCCACAATTCTTTTTCCATTCCACTAATATTAGAACATCTCAATGAGATCTATGGCTATGCTATTGTGTGGAAGATTTATGAAGAATTTCATATTGCGAATTTCGCCATTCGTCCTGATCAACAGGGAAAGAAGCTGGGGAATTATTTCCTGGAAAAAATTCTTGAACTGCATGATGATGCCTCTTATGCGCTGCTGGAGGTTCGGGAAAGCAATTTTCGTGCGATCCGTTTATATCAGAAGTTTGGTTTTCGCACGATTATGAAACGGTTGAAATATTACCGGAATGGGGAAACCGCGCTGGTCATGCAAAAAATTTTTATAAAAAGTGGGGATTCTCAGAAACCAGAAACCCTCTCTGGTAAAAATTCTGACGATTAACAAAGTTTTTGAAATTTTAGGGTTTTGTTCTTAAGTTTTGAAGCTTTTTATGGAGGTGATATGGATTGGTTTAAGAAGAAAAAAGGAATTTCGACGGCTGAACGCAAGCCACTTCCCGATGGTTTGTGGATTAAGTGTGAGAAATGCGGGGAGATTATCTATCGCAATCAGTTGCAAAACCGAATGAATGTCTGCCCAAAATGTGATTACCATTTTCGGGTAAATTGCTGGCAGTATATCAGTTACATATTTGATAAAGATAGTTTTCAGGAATTCAATCAGCATATCGCTCCGGGTGATCCCCTGAAATTCAGGGACAAAAAGCGATATGCGGATCGTTTGAAAGAAGCCCAGCGAGCCACCGGATTGCAAGATGCAGTGGTCACCGGTTTTGCCAGAGTGGACGGTCAACCAGTGGTGGCCGCCGTGATGGATTTTACCTTTATTGGGGGCAGTATGGGTTCAGTGGTGGGAGAGAAGGTTGCCCGGGCGACCGATGTCGCCAGAGAGAAGAGGCTTCCCCTGATTATCGTATCGTCGTCCGGCGGAGCACGGATGATGGAGAGCGCTCTTTCTTTAATGCAAATGGCCAAGACCAGTGCGAAATTGGCGCAGTTACATGAAGCACGGGTTCCCTTCATCAGCATTCTCACGGATCCGACCACCGGCGGTACGACGGCCAGCTTTGCCATGCTGGGTGATATTCATATTGCCGAACCAGAAGCTTTGATTGGCTTTGCCGGCCAGCGCGTCATCAAACAAACCATTGGTCAGGATTTACCTCCTGGATTCCAACGCTCTGAATTTTTGAAGCAACATGGGTTTGTGGATATGATCGTCCATCGCAAAGATATGCACGCTACCTTGAGCAGAATTCTCAAAATTATCTGGCCGTCTGAAGAAGTGCCAAAAGATAAAAAAGATTGAAATTTGAACTGCAGTTTGTCTTATTCTCCAGCCAAGTGATAATGAACCCGATAAATAGCACCTCTTGATTTGAATAACTATTCTGAAAGAAAAATGAAAATGACTAAAAAGAAACCACTTATTTTAGTGACGAATGATGATGGCGTATACGCGCCGGGAATTTATGCCCTCTATCAGGCAGTGTGTGATCTTGGTGAGGCAATGGTAGTAGCTCCGGAATCAGAACAAAGCGCCGTGGGACACGCTCTTACCATATCCGATCCACTGCGAGTAAAAGAAATAGATCGTTATGGAGAATTTTTTGGCTATGCGGTGAACGGCACACCAGCCGATTGTGTGAAGCTGGGGGTGAAAGCTATTTTACCGCGCTCGCCAGACCTGGTGGTGTCTGGTATCAACCAGGGACCAAATACAGCTATCAATGTTATTTATTCAGGCACGGTTTCTGCCGCCACCGAAGGTACCTTAATGGGGATTCCCTCCATCGCTTTTTCCCTGGCATCTTTCAGTAAATCAGAGTTTGAGTTTGCTGCTCGTTTTGCTCGCCATCTGGCCAAAAGAGTGCTGGAAGACGGATTACCTGCCGGCACTTTACTGAATGTCAATATTCCTGCCCTGCCCGAGAAGGAAATCCTGGGTGTTAAGATTACCCGCCAGGGAAGGGGGCGTTATGAAGAATATTTTGAAAAACGGGTAGACCCCATGAATCGCAATTACTACTGGCTGTCGGGTAAAAAACTTCAGCTGGATAAAGAATCGGATGTGGATGATGTGGCCGTGATGGAGCGATATGTGGCCATTACTCCCATTCAATTTGATCTGACAGATTATAGAGCGTTAAAAGCTTTAAAGAATTGGCATATAGGCATGCCCTGATGAAGAAAGTTCTTATCCTCGATTTTGGGTCACAATATACTCAACTGATTGCGCGCAAAGTACGAGAACTCGCCGTGTATTCGGAGATACAGCCTTTCAATTATCCCCTCGCGAAAATTAAACAGGATAAGGATATTGGGGCAATCATTCTGTCAGGCGGTCCGGCTTCAGTGTATGCCCCGGGAGCACCACATTGTGATTTTCGTATTTTTGAATTGGGGATACCACTGCTGGGGATTTGTTATGGATTGCAATTAATTGCTTATGCCTTAGGAGGAGAGGTAGATCGCGCGGCCCGGCGCGAATACGGTCGGGTTGATTTATGGTTCGACAACAAAGAACCCCTTTTCGCCGATCTTCAACCGCCCACTCAAGTCTGGATGAGTCATGGCGATCACTTAACCAAAATTCCGCCCGGATTCTCTGTCGTCGGCCATACTCAAAATTCTCCGGTGGCGGCCATTGCCGATCATACCCGAAAAATTTATGGACTGCAATTTCATCCCGAAGTTTATCACACCAGTGAAGGGCAGGCCATATTATCCAACTTCTTATTTAAAATTTGCGCCTTTTCCGCTAACTGGTCAGCCGAATCTTTCATCGAATCTTCTGTAAAAAAAATCAGGGAGATGGTGGGAAAAGAGCGGGTGTTGTTGGGCTTGAGCGGTGGGGTGGATTCCAGTGTGGCAGCGGTCTTGATACATAAGGCCATTGGTGATCAACTTACCTGCATGTTCATTGATACTGGTCTTTTAAGGTCCGGCGAGAAGGAAGAAGTGGAAAAAGTGTTCAAGGATCATTTTCATATAAATTTGATCTCCATCACGGCCGGTTCAGTCTTCCTCTCTAAATTGAGGGGCGTTATTGATCCGGAAACCAAGCGGAAGATCATTGGGAATACATTTATTGAGGTATTCGAAAAAGAAGCAAAAAAATTGGGAACATACCGGTACCTGGCGCAGGGGACCCTTTATCCCGATGTCATTGAGAGTATGAGTTTTAAAGGGCCGTCAGCCACCATTAAATCTCACCATAATGTGGGGGGATTGCCTGAGAAGATGAATTTTGAACTGTTAGAACCATTGCGGGAACTTTTCAAGGATGAAGTAAGAGAAGTCGGTCGACAGTTAAAACTGCCGGCTGAGATTATTGAGCGACATCCTTTTCCCGGCCCGGGTCTGGCAGTGAGAATCATCGGAGAAATCACGGAGGCTCGTTTAGAAATTTTGCGACAGGCCGATAGTATCTTCATTCAGGAATTGAAGTCAGCTGGTTTATATCACAAAATCTGGCAGGCATTTGCCGTTCTTTTACCGGTACAATCAGTGGGAGTGATGGGAGATGAGCGCACCTATGAAAATGTGTTAGCATTGAGAGCGGTGACCAGCGCCGATGGAATGACGGCCGATTGGTTTGAGATGCCGGCCGCCGTGCTGGGACGAATCTCAAACCGCATTATCAATGAGGTGAAAGGAATCAACCGGGTGGTGTACGACATCAGTTCTAAACCGCCCGCCACCATTGAATGGGAATAACAAGGAGATCCATATGTGTGGAATTGTGGGGTACATTGGACAGAAACAATCCCTTCCTATTTTGCTGGAAGGTTTAAAACGCCTGGAATATCGGGGATATGATTCGGCTGGATTGGCCGTTCTGAATGAGGGGAAAATTCATATCATCAAACAAGTGGGTAAAATTGCTTCTCTCGAAGCGGAACTGGCCGGCTCCAATATTCCCGGGATGGTGGGAATTGCCCATACCCGCTGGGCGACCCATGGAGAACCTAATCAGACGAATGCCCATCCCCATTGTGATTGCACAGGGAATATTGCACTGGTACACAACGGGATTATTGAAAATTATAATTCTTTGAAAACGATATTGTCCGAGAAGGGACATACTTTCCACACCGAAACGGATACCGAAAGTATTGTTCACCTCATTGAAGAGTTCTATCATAACGGGACTTCCTTTGAAGAAGCTTTCCGTTCGGCGCTGATGGGAATTGAGGGTACGTATGGCATTACTCTCATATCCCGGTATGAACCCGATAAGATCTACTGCGCCCGTAAAGGAAGTCCGCTGGTGGTGGGAATAGGGAAAAACGAATATTTTGTTGCTTCTGATGCCTCGGCTATTATTGCCCATACCCGTAATGTGTTTTATCTGGAGGATGGAGAAATCGCTATTGTGAGTCGTGAGGGATTCATCACCAAAACTATTCACAATAAGCCGGTAACCAAGAAAGTTGAAAAAATAAGTTTCGATCTTGAGCGGATTGAGAAAGCTGGTTTCCCGCATTTTATGTTGAAGGAAATTTATGAGCAGCCCCAAACAGTGGCGGATGCCATGCGCGGACGATTGATTGAAGAAGAAGGGGTTACCAAGCTGGGTGGATTAACCAACATCCTGCATAATGTGCTGCGTTCCAGAAAAATTTTTATTACGGCCTGTGGAACCAGCTATCATGCCGGACTGGTGGGCGAATATATGATTGAACAGTATTGCCGTATTCCAGTAGAAGTGGAATATGCCTCGGAATTCCGTTATCGCGATCCGATTATTCAGGATGATAATTTGGTGATCGTTATTACCCAGTCGGGAGAAACGGCTGATACGCTGGCAGCTTTGCGCGAGGCAAAACGCAAAGGCGCTACCGTGATGGGTATTGTTAACGTGGTGGGTTCAAGTATTGCGCGCGAGACGCATGGCGGAACCTATATTCATGCCGGACCTGAAATCGGGGTAGCGTCTACCAAAGCCTTTACCTCGCAGGTGACCGCTTTAGCTTTATTAACCCTGATGATTGCGCGGACGAAAGTAATGTCAGCAGAAGAAGGGCGAAAGATCGTTAAAGAGATGAAGAAATTGCCAGAAAAGGTCGAAATGGCCTTAAAGACTGACAGTGTGGTGGCAAAAATCGCTAAGGAATTTAAGGATAAGCGAAACTTTCTCTATTTAGGAAGGGGATATAACTATCCAGTGGCTCTGGAAGGGGCCTTGAAGCTAAAGGAAATTTCATATATTCATGCCGAGGGTTATCCGGCGGCGGAAATGAAGCATGGCCCAATTGCTCTGATCGATGATGACATGCCGGTAGTGGTCATTGCCATTCAGGACAGCACCTATGATAAAATTGTCAGCAATATCGAAGAAGTAAAAGCCCGCAAGGGACGGGTCATCGCGGTCGTTTCGGAGGGTGATGATAAGCTTGACAAATTAGTCGATTATACGATTCCCATACCGACCACACTGGATTTACTGCAACCGATTATTTCCATCATTCCCTTACAGCTTTTAGCCTATCATATAGCTGTATTGCGCGGTTGCGATGTGGATCAGCCTCGGAATTTAGCCAAGAGTGTTACCGTAGAATAACTCAACGAAAAAAATACTTGCGCTTTTTACAGGAAACGGTTAACTTTTGCACGCCTGAAAATTTGCCGGGGTGGTGGAATTGGCAGACGCGCTAGGTTCAGGACCTAGTGGGCATTAGCCCGTGCGGGTTCAAGTCCCGCCTCCGGCACGAAAATATTCAATTTTAGATATAAGATTTTAGATTGGTGAGGAAGGAGGTATTTAAGGGAAATGAGTAAAAGATTTTTAAATAAGCGATGATACGCCCGTGCGGGTTCCCTGCCTGCTGACGCCGTCAGGCAGGAAGTCCCGCCTCCGGCACGAAAATATTCAATTTTAGATATAAGATTTTAGATTGGTGAGGAAGGAGGTATTTAAGGGAAATGAGTAAAAGATTTTTAAATAAGCGATGATACGCCCGTGCGGGTTCCCTGCCTGCTGACGCCGTCAGGCAGGAAGTCCCGCCTCCGG
>CAYMXZ010000076.1:0-14796 GCA_964394475.1 uncultured Caldithrix sp.
AAAGTATCCCGCCTCAAACAATACCAAAGGCATTCCCTCCCAGCGGGAGGGAAGTATAAAAACATCACTGGCCGACAGGATTTCATTTACCGGATGCAGTTTCTTTATAAAAATCACCAGATTTTCCAACGAATTCGCTTTAACAAATTCTTGAATTTGTACGAATCTATCTCCTTCTCCTATCAAAACGAATCGCACGGAATGATTTTTCAGATGGTCTTTGATGGATAGAATAGCCCGCATCAGCACATCATGTCCCTTCACATAATCAAAGCGCGCTACAGTAAGAAAAAGTCGATTGTTTTCTGGTAGACTGTACTTTCGTCTGATTTCTTCCCTGTTGAGCTGAACAGAACCTCTTAGCTTTTGAATATTTATTCCATTGGGAATGTGAATGGCATTTTGCAATCCGTAGAGCTTCTTTACCAGGTGGAAATCGGATTGGGAGACAGTGATAAGGCGTGTTACGCGCCGGAAAAGATATTTTTCCAGATGATAACGGATGAAATAAGCCGGAAGATGAAATACTCCTCTTTTAAAAGAATATTTACGAATATGAGCGCCATGCAGTGTGTAAAGCACCGGTGCATCAGGCTTTTGCAGAGGATTTTTATAGATGGCCAGTAATGGTCTAAGATGATGAATATGAACCAGATCGGGTTTAAAGGTGCGGAGATATCCGGGGCTATAACCTTCAGGAAATAACTGAACATTCAGTCGATCTGTGAATTTATCCACAGCTTCTCCACCTTTGGCAAATATTCCAAAGGTAAAATCGGGCAGATAATGGGTGATCTGGTACATATGTTCCAATCCCCCACCGATAGAGAATTTATCACTGAGTAGGGCAATCTTCATAAATCCTCTGATAGGATTGACAAATTTTATCCCAGGCATACTGTTCTACCATCAGCTGGCGCGCCGCTTTCCCGATGTTTTTCAGGGTATCTTTATCCGGCAGAACTTCACTGATGGTATGAACCCATCGCTCACTGTTCAGTCCATCCATCATCAATATGTTTTGCCGATGTTTGAGACCACTGATTCCCTCCAGACTTACTGGAGACCCAATCACTGCTTTTTCCATAGCCATGGCTTCCAGGATTTTATTTTTCAGACCACTACCATAGCGTAGAGGGGAAACAAAAAGAGCAGTTTTGGCTAAATAATCACGCACATCATCCACAAAACCAGTAATGATAATGTCCCTTCCATTATGATGTTTTAGAAGTTTTTTTGAGGGGTGATTCCCTACCACATAAAGTGTCATTCCTGTAATTTTTTCTTTTAGACGTGGAAAAAGCACTTCGGTCAGAAATTGAGCGGCATCGGCATTGGGGGCATAGTCTAAATTTCCGGTGAATATAATTGAATTTTCCTCAACAGTTTCCTCTCGCGGATGAAAATAACCGACGTCAACCCCGTTGGGTATCCAGGACACCTGGATATCTCGATTTAAACTCTGGATGAATTGGGCATCAACCTCAGAAACAAAAATGGTTTTTCTGGGCAATCGATAATATTTTTTTTCGAAGGCTACAGTTTTTCGATAATCCAAAAAGAGAGAAATTTTGGTCAATCGGGACCTCTCCCATTGCAATCGACGGTGGGTGAGAAGGCTCATGGCATCGTGACAAAATAGAATGACTTTTTTTTGCAGAGCCGGTTGTAACCGTTCTATTACCGGAGCCAGAAATGGAGTAGCGAAGTGGATGACATTGAATTGCTGTCCGATCTGATTCACCCGATGTGCTACTGTATGATATATAGAGGCATATTTATTCGGATTGAACGGATAATGGCTGATTGACCATTTCAGCAATGCCTTTGCTTTGGTTGGGACTCGATAAAGAATTTTGTGGTAAACAGCCGGATAGTTATTCTCGAAAGAAAAGAATTTTTCATCCTCGGATTGATACAGGGTTAAGATTTCAAATTGGAATTTTGACGAAAGGTGCTTCAGAATATTTGTCAAAATTTTACGAGTTCCATCACGGTATTCCGGAAACGGGTAAATGGGTGTCACCATTAATATTTTGAGCATATTATCCAAAAGTGCTTATCCTTCGTGGAGTGGAGTTATAATTGAGAACGGTCCCATTTTACTATTATAGCCATGCCACACTGCTTTCATGATAATTCTAACTTTTGAGAATTTTAACCTGAACAGATTATAAATTAAACGGGTAAAATTATATCCGGCCAGATAACACAGACAAATTATTCTCTGTAAACCATGATAGTTCTGTTTTACCATATAGATCCGGTTTCTGGTGTAGTAATAAATTATTTGAAGATTTTGGTGGGACAGACTGACAGAGGCTTTATGATAGATAACTGAGGCTGGCACAAAAATCCGCCGATACCCTGCCTGTTTCGCTCGCAGGTTCCAGTCTGTTTCCTCATAATACAGAAAGTATTCTTCCCTCATTAAACCAATCATATCTATCACTTCCTTTTTGACGAGTAGTAAACAGCCGGTTATATAATCACATTCAAAGCTTTGGGAATATTTTGGACCGTCTTTCTGATTGATCCCAATATGATGGATAGCCGAAGTCCAGCTGGTGATTTTGCCTCCTCCTGCTGCCCAAATTAGATCTGGCTCCCGGTAATTCATAATTTTGCCTCCCACCAATCCAATGGTTTTATCTTCCCGAGCGGTTTGTACCAGTGGTTGCAGAAAATCTCTCCTTACTACGGTGTCATTATTGAGTAACAGAAAATAGTCATATCCCTGCTGGAGCGCATAGCGTATTCCAATATTATTTCCTGCCGCAAACCCACCGTTACGATCCGATTCAATAATTACCAATCGAGGTTGTTCATCAGGCTTAAGTTCTGGACAATTTGAGTGGCGTCTAAAATTTAGATCCCGATTATTCGTACTATGATGATAAGAATAAATCTGGTAGAAAACAGGCTTTTCTCGCGGTGGAATGGTTAGATCTCTTAATTGAGATTGGGGAGGTGACCAGCTACATAGATTTCCCTTGGCCCATTGGGTGAGATAGAAAATAGAATCGTTGGAAGAATGATTATCCACAACAATTATCTGGTAAGACGGATAGGTAATGGCGCTCAGGCTTTCCAGACATTCAATGGTATCCTGCCAGTTGTGGTAGTTGACTACGATAATTGCAACCGGAGGATTTTCTGACCGGTCGGTCTGCTCACTCTTCTCCTGCATGTGGTTTTCAAATTTATTCTGGTCAATTTTTTTTCATTAAGTTATTCTACATCTTTCCCAAAAACAAGGTGGTCATCAAGTAGATATTCATCAGATGGGTGATATTTTGTATTTCATTTCTTCCACCACTATTTATGCCGATTTATTCCAGGTAGCTGTGACTTAACATCTTGATGTTCGTCATATTTTTAAAAACCTCCCAGAATAAAAATCCTGTCACCATGAATTCCACCATAATAAGTGCCAGTGCGGCTCCGATATATGAAAATAAGGAAATAAGTATAAAATTTGATATCAGGCTGAGAATTACTGCCCAGCCGACAATGAAGGAAAAGGTCTTGTCCAATCCGGCTCCCAGTAAAATTTGAGTAGGAGGAACACTCCAGCCCACAATGAAAGGAATAATGGCCAGCATTCTAAGCGTAAGCACACTTTCGGGATAGAGACGGCCTGCCAACAGTTTGATAATAGATTCCGCCAGAAAGAAGAAAATGAGGCCCAGCATGAAAGTCACTCCGGCAGTGGTAATACTTACTTTTCTGATCAATCGATAAACAGCATCAAACGATTCCCGAATTTTTTTGCTGATGTGAGGATAAACGGTTTGCGAGATGATCACCGCAAACTGATTAGAGACTTCAATCAATTTTTTGGCAATTGCGTAATAGCCCAGAATTTCTTCGCTGGCTAATAAACCCAGGATAAATATATCACTGGTCTTATAGATGATGATACTGACATTGGAAATGAACATGTACCAGCCGGTTTTCAAGTTCGAAAAAATCATCACTCTGGTTGGTTTTTTGAATTTTACCTGGAAGTGTTTTATGGCGATCCAGATAGACAGCGTGCCGGCGATGATAAATCCCAGTGAATGTAATAACAGCACAAAGGGATAATGAGATGGTTTACGGATAAAAATAAAAATTGAGAGAGCAAAAATGGATTTTGCCAGGACATTGACTACCGTGATATATTTCATTCTTTCCAAACCCTGGAAAAACCAAACCGGGAACAATACATTGCCAGTGACCATCCCAAAAGCCAGCGCGTATACCAACCATTCTTCTCGGAATTTAGGGATAGTAAGGATGATCAGTAAAAGAACCAGCCCGCTAATGATCATGAAACAGATTTTGATGAACAGCACCGTGGAAAATATTTCTGAGATTTTCTCCCTTTGCTCGCGGTGGATAGAAATTTCGCGGGTGGCGGTGAGGTTAAAACCGTAATCGGTAACGATAATAAAATACTGGATAAATACCTGGGCAAAGGTTATCAGTCCAAATTTCTCTGGACCCAATACCCGCACTAAATATGGAAAGGTAATGAAATTAATTAAATAGATAAATCCCTGCAGAACGGATAAGGAAAAAAAGTTTTCCACTAATTTTTGAGAAGTGGTGCTCTTTGACCGCTGTGAAGTGATAAATATTCCCCGCTAATTTTAACTATTAACTGAAGACTGAAATGATACAACGAACGTTGGTCGGTTCAATTAAAATTTCAGGACCGTTATCTTTAAAAGTAAACCGGGTTGACACTCTTATGAATTAAACATTTTTATTGAATAATTCTTTTTCTAAAATATTGCACAGTATATGCCCAATCATAATGTGGCACTCCTGGATACGGGCAGTGGTTTTTGAAGGGATGACCAGCGGTAAGTCTACCAGTTTTTTCAATTTTCCTCCATCACCCCCCAGCAGTCCAATCACATAAAGTCCTTTTTCATGGGCCATATTTACTGCTTCGATCACATTATTGGAATTTCCACTGGTACTGATAGCGATCAACGTATCTTCCCGTTTACCCAGTGCTTCGATCTGCCGGGAAAATACGAATTCAAAACCATAGTCGTTAGCTCCGGCAGTGAGAATGGAAGTATCGGTGGTTAACGCTAGGGCGGCAATGGCCGGTCGATCATTACTGCTCGTTAAACGAATTACCATTTCCGCGGCGATATGCTGGGCATCGGCGGCACTGCCCCCGTTACCGCAAAACAGAATTTTTCCACCATTTTTAATGGTGGCTAGCAACTGATGAATGGCGCGGTGGATATCTGGTAGGCATACCTTGAGCAGCTCGCTTTTCACGGCGATGCTTTCCTTAATTTCAGCCTCAATATGTTTTTGCCATTCTTTTTTCATTCAATACCTGTTGTGATGAAAAGATTAAAATCATTTATTGCGATGGATGGCATCGGCAAATTCTTTAATTCGAAGGAAGTTCTGTGGATCTTCAAAATGATTGCCAATGACTACCAGAGAGGCGCCAGCCTCTACTTTTTTCTGGGCTAATTCCGGGGTTCGTATGCCCCCTCCCACGATGACCGGGATGGAAATGGTTTCGCTGACTGCTGTGACCATTTCTTCTGGAACCGATAGCTGAGCACCACTGCCGGCTTCCAGATAAACCAGTTTAAACCCCAGGTATTGGGCAGCCAGTGCATGGGCTAATGCCAGATCGGGTTTACTGCGTGGAATGGGACGAGAATTGCTCATGAATTCGGCACTGGTCATCTGCCCTGACTCGATCAGCAGATATCCGCAGGAAATAGCCTCCACCTGCATTTGCCAGACAATAGGCGCCGCCAGCACCTGATTGTCAATTAAGTAGGCAGGATTACGTCCACTGATCACAGAGAGATATAGAATAGCATCGGCATGACGGGACACCTGAAAGATGCTGCCCGGAAAGAGAATAACCGGAATATGACCAGCGGCCGATTTGGTGCGTTGCACAAATTCATCGAAATTTTTGCTCAGGAGTAAAGTTCCTCCAACGAAGAACACATCAACTCCATTTTCAATGGCTGAGAAAACGGTGCGTTCAATCTGCTCCAACGGCAAACGATCAGGATCCAGCAATAATACAAATGCTGCACCCTGGTTTTTAATAATGGAGAGCACATTCTGATAAGTTGCGGTTTTCATCTATTTTCGCAATCATGATTGAATAATCGAAATCAAAGTAATAATTGCGCCTAAAAAAATCAAGCACTTTGGCAAAGTGGTGATTAAAATTTGTCGTTAGTGGTCGATTGATTAAACCACCAGCGAACGGCCTCTGATAAATTTTCGGCAATATGGGCTGGTTCTTTTTCCCAGTTTGAGTGGTATTTGTCGCGCTCACTTTTCCCAAAACCCGTTAACACCAAAATCCCGGGAATATTCAGGCGCTGCGCCGTAAGCACATCAGAATATTTGTCACCAATGACGATCGACTTTTTCAGATCAATATGTAGTTCTTCAGCAGCCTTTAGTAGCATTCCAGATTCGGGTTTGCGACAGTTGCAATAAATGTTGTAGGGAGGTTTTCCTTGAGGATGATGGGGACAATAATAGATGCCATCAATTTCTGCGCCCTGCTGCTGCAGCATTTTTCTTAGAGTGGTATGGATGGTTAGAACAGTCTCCTCGCTCAGGTATCCCCGGGCCACTCCGGATTGATTGCTAATGATTACTGCTTTCCAGCCAGCTTCTCGAATGTGGCGAATGGCCTGAGCAGAACCGGCAATCAGTCGCAGGTCTTTTACCTGACTTAAATATCCCACCTCCTCGCATACCGTTCCATCCCGATCTATAAAAACAGCTGGTTTTTTCATCTCTTGCCTGTATAATAATGTAAATGAAAAAGCCTCCGTTTATCCCTTAACGGAGGCTGAGCATATTCTTTCAGATACGAACTACTTTTTGAGCGCTTTCTCATATAATTCCAAATATTTTTTAGCAGATTGCTCCCAGGAAAAATCTTTTTTCATTCCTTCCTTTTGGATAGCCGTCCAGGTTTTTTTATCCGAAAAGGTTTTGACCGCTCGTTTAATGGCTTGTAGCATATCTTTGGCTTTATATTTTTTAAAGGAAAATCCTGTCCCTGTTTTCGTCTTCGGATCATAATCCTGAACGGTATCGGCCAAACCACCGGTTTCGCGGACAATGGGTACTGTGCCGTACTTTAAACTATACATTTGATTCAATCCACATGGTTCAAAGCGGGAAGGCATTAGAAACATATCTGCACCGGCTTCAATCAAATGGGCCAGCTTGTTATCGAACCTCAGATTGACCGCAATTTTTTTCGGATACTTTTTCGCTAATTTCTCAAACAGCTGATGGTATTTTTGATCCCCGGTTCCCAGAATAATCATCTGGATATTCATTTCCATCAATTCTTTATGGGCTTCTTCGATGAGGTCAAATCCCTTTTGATCGGCCAGGCGTGAAATGATCCCAATCACCGGTACGTTCTCATCAAATACCAGATTATTTTGTTTGCAGAGGATTTTTTTGTTTTTGATTTTATTCTCTAAATTGTCAATGGAATAATTGAAGGGGATCAGCATGTCGGTAGCGGGATTCCAATTCTCGTAATCGACGCCATTGAGGATTCCGACTAAATCTTTCTTGCGGGTGGCTAAAATTTTTTCGAAACCGAAACCGTAATCAGGACTACTGGTAATCTCTTCGGCATATCTTTCGCTCACGGTATTAAGCATGTCCGCAAATAAAATTCCGCCTTTGAGCAAGTTCAGATTTCCATAAAATTCAAATGGTTTGCCTGGACGCAAATATTCATCCGGGATCTCAATTTTTTTCGCTTTATCCAAAGGAAAACTTCCCTGATACGCCAGATTATGCAAAGTGAGTATCGTCCTGGTGCCTTTAAAAAATTCGTCATCTTTGTAGAGGGTTTTCAGATAGAAGGGAATCAAAGCTGTTTGCCATTCATTGCAATGGATGATGTCCGGTTGCCAGTAAAGCAATTTCAGAGTCTCCAGGGTGGCTTTACTGAAAAAGGCGAAGCGCTCGGCGTTGTCTTCGAAATCTTTACCAGTAGCAGGATCGACATACAATTCCTTGCGATCGAAGTAATCAGGAATATGGAGAAAATAGACATGAACTTTTGAGTTGGGTAGAAAAGCAGTTTTGCCGTCAATCACTTTGGTTTCCTGACCAAGGGTTACCTTGACTTCCTTTAGTCGTATGACTTCCCGCAGCACGAACTTTCGTTCGTTGATGGATTTATAGTTAGCCATCATTACTCGCACGTCTTGTTCCATTTGCTTCAGGGCAATGGGTAGAGCGCCAGCCACATCAGCCAGGCCACCTGTTTTTGCAAATGGCACCACTTCGGATGATACATAACATATTTTAAATTGTCTCATTTTATCCTCAATGTTAAAGCGTCATCTGTTTCAAATATTGGGCAGCATCTTCCGGACTGGTGGGATTGATATGAAACCCGGTACCCCATTCAAAACCTGCTACCCGTGTTAACTTGGGCATAAATTCAATATGCCAATGATAGGAATCAGCCGGATCATCCTGCATGGGATAGGTATGAATGACGAAATTAAATGGTGGTGAATTTAAAGCGGCATTAATCCTTCCCAGTACTTCTTTCATTATTACCGCCAGATGATTAAGGCGCTCGTCAGAAATAGATTCAAAATGTGAAGAATGCTCTTTCGGTAATATCCAGGTTTCAAAAGGAAAACGTGGGGCATAGGGCTCTATGGCAATGAAATATTCTTCATCATAAACGACTCTCACTCCATCATTGATCTCCTGGCGGATAATGTCACAGAAAATGCACCGGTCTTTGTAGTTAAAATAAACTTTGGCACCTTCCATTTCCTCGACCACTGTTTTCGGAATGATAGGAGTGGCGATGAGCTGGGAATGAGTATGCTCAAGGGACGCACCAGCTGACATACCATGATTCTTAAAAACCATCACATATTTTAAACGAATATCTTTTTTAAGATCGAGAATTCGCTCACGGAAAATCCAGAATACATCTCGGATACTATGAAGTTCCAGATCGACCAGGTCTTTAAAATGATCCGGAGTTTCAATGATCACTTCATGGGCGCCGATTCCATTCATCTTATCATAAATGCCTTCCCCCTGCCGATTGAGTTGACCTTCGACCCGCAGGGCAGGATATTTATTCGGCACTACCCGTAAAGTCCAGCCTGGTTTATCCCTGGGAGATTTATCAGGACGAATCGCAAAGATTTCAGGAGGAGTCTTGTCTTCGTGGTTATAACAAAAAGGACAGAAACCGCCTTTTTTCTTTTCTTCCACATCCGCAAAATCAGATGGACGCTTACCTCGTTCAGTGGAAATGATAACCCAACGACCAATGACAGGATCTTTTCGTAATTCAGGCATAAAAAAAATTTACGTTTATTTAATATTTTTTAATTACTTATAAAATTTAAGAATTTGTCTAAATGTAATCAAGCGGAAAAATTTCACCTGTCTTTTAAAGAATGATGATAACTCCTGAGTATCACCGACCACAAAAAGTAAGAGAGTGAAAACGGGCAATACCTCGGCCTTGAGACGGTTTATTGTTTAAAGTTTTAAAGAAAATTAACGACAATGAAACCTAATGGTAACAAGAGAATTGTATTTTCACTTCCCATAAAGAAGGGATAAATCATGGCAGCCAGAAAGATCTTCAAAGTTTTTTTGAAGGCAGGAAAATGGCGAGTAAGTGAGGATGGAAAAAATCTGGGAGAATATCAGCAGCGAGATGAAGCGACGCAGATGGCCCGGGATTTAGCCTTGGACATACTGTCCAGTCAGGTACTTGTCTATCGCGATTACGGTTCCATCGAAAAATCCTTCTGTAATTTTCAGTATCCCGAAAAAAAATCCTAAAAACCTCAGCACATTTTCAAAATTGCCGCTTACAAATTTTGTTTCAGAATCCTTATTATAGGTGTTATATTTGAGTGGTATTATATAGTGATTAAGGTGCAATGGTTCATCATCTACGTTTGAAAAAAATATTCCTATTCCTTTGTTATATCCTTTTATTTTTCTATACTAAGGAAAATTATCTTGATCCTATTTTTGTTAATAAAACATTATCCACACAGTTTATTCTTGGTAGTGGAATTTTAAAGAGTGATATTTTTCTGGATCCAAAGCTAAATCACGGATGGCAGCCGGTAGTCTATAAAGTCTGCACTTCTCACAAGATCTTTTTAAATTTTTCCACCGAAAATAAGTTTATCGTGCCCCTGAAAAATTATCCCCGGTATAACCTGGATTTAGATTTTAATTTCCCCTTCATCTGTTACAAATTCCCTCGCAGTGAAGATACCAAAGAAGGTTGACCCACTCCTCTTTATTTTATATTTTTAAATTAACGGCAATCATTTTAAGAATTGTTTGCTGTTCAATTTTATATCAATTAATTCACAATTATTTGAAAGAGAGGAAAAAAATGGGATCACCTTTATATTATATATTAATGATTGTTTTAGGCGTACTGCTGCTTGGTTTATTGCTCTACAGTTTTTATATGATTTTAAGCTCTAAAACCGATAAATCTCATCCGAAAAAGTCTTAGTTTAGATCTATCCGTTGTTTTTATTCAATTTCAGGTTAACTGAAATGGAAGAATTTGATATTGCTTTTGTCTGTTTCCAGGAATTTCTCCTTGGTTTAAAATTTATGGTCATTTATCAATAAAAAGAAACGCAGGAGTTTAGCAATGGTTGTTATGAAAATATTTGAAAGAAGAAATCAAGCAGAAGATAAAAATGATTTTGAGGGTCAGATTAAAAAAGAAAAGAAAAGTAAACCATTAAAACCAATTCTTTCGCTTTTCTCTGAAAAAGAAGCATCAGCTTTTGTAAAAAAGTTATTCGCCAATGACTGTCATCAGTTTAATGATTTTATAAAGACGCTCGATGAGCTCACTGACTGGCAGAACACTTTTCAAAAAATCGAAGAAGAATTTCAGCGAAGAAATATTAATTCATTTCAGGGAGAAGCTAAGAAATTTTCTGATAAAGTTTTTAAACGATTTTATCCAGACTGAAATATTTCTATTGAGGAAAAAAATAAAAGTACCTGGAATAGAATTCAGCGGTTTTTAACTGCTGAAAAGAAGGTAAAGTGTTTTTTTAAAATAGGATGGTGATCATTCGTAAGGTTTGATTAGTAAAGTGTGAAAGGGAATCATGCAGTACCTACTTCAGGCAATAAATTTTATTCTACATCTTGATAAATATTTACCGGTAATTATTTCCCACTATGGATTGTGGATTTATTTGATTTTATTCTTCGTCATTTTCCTGGAGACTGGCCTGGTGGTCACTCCATTTTTGCCAGGAGATTCGTTGTTATTCGCTGCCGGAACATTTGCCGCCATCGGACAATTGCAGCTGAGCTGGTTGATATTTTTATTATTCCTGGCGGCTTTTTTGGGCGATACCGTCAATTACTGGATCGGTTATTCACTTGGTCATCGTGTCTATCAGACCAATTTGAAATTGATCAAGGAAGAACATCTTCTACGCACCCAAAAATTTTATGAAAAACATGGGGGCAAAACCATTTTTCTGGCTCGATTTATACCAATCATAAGAACCTTTGCCCCTTTCGTAGCTGGTATTGGAATTATGCCCTATGGACGGTTCCTTCTGTTTAATTTAGGAGGAGGCTTGGTGTGGGTGATGTCGTTTACGCTCTCTGGCTATTATCTTGGAAATCTGAGCTTCTTTCGACAGAACTTTAGTCTCATTGTTATAATAATCATATTGATTTCCGCAATTCCCATTTTTTTTGAGTTTCTGCGAAGTATGGTAAAAAAACAGATCCAGGGCAGTTGATTTTGTAAATAAATGAGAGCTTAATTATTTCGAGTGAATAAATCTATGGCTTATCGTAGAGGTAAGACCTGTTTGTTATTGTTCATATATCATTGATAAAACGGTTAATTCGGGAATGGTGAATAACCATTCCTTTCAGCCACTGGAAAATAATTTCAGGTCAGTGTATCTTTTTATAAGAAAAATGTGAGGGAATAATTCCGTTCTCCCTATTTTTTTTCAGCTTTTCATAAAAGAATTGAATCTGATCAGATTCAAAAATATGAATACCATTCAGGTTTACTTTCGCCATTTCAACCATGGCCGTCGCTAAGACCTGGGCCTGAATGGGACGATATTTTTTTAGTTTTCCCCTCAGGAAAGGGGTTAAACACTTAAAGATGTATTCCCCGACTTTTTCGGTTGGTCTGGATTCTCTTCGTTTACCCAATAACAGTGATGGACGAAAGATCAGTGTACTCTGAAATGGCAGTTGGGTAAGCGCTTTTTCCAGTTCTCCTTTTACGCGATTGTAGAATATTTTTGATTTTTCATTCGCGCCCAGAGCAGAAACCAACAGAAAATATCGGCAGTTGTTCTGACTGGCTATCCTGGCTAATTGGTAAGCGTAATCAAAATCTACCCGGCGAAAAGCATCCTGACTGCCGGCTTGTTTTATGGTGGTGCCCAAACAACAAAAAACATGATCGGCTTTGATAATATGATGATATTCTGATAATTTCTCAAAATTGAGCCGGTGTTCTTGTAATTTAGGATGATCGATGTTCAAAGGTCGGCGGGTAAGCACCTTTACCAGGATGTAATCAGGATCATTGAGTAAATAGTGAAGACAATGACTGCCAACCAGACCAGTAGCTCCAACAATAAGAGCAGTAAAATTTTTCATAATCACCCGTGGATTTACATGTACGCTGATAATTTTCTTCCTGCTAAGTAAAAATAATTTACCACTTTGTTTTTACGCCTACCAGATGGTTTGTTGGTCCGTGACCGGTGCCAAGTGCCAATCCATTCTCGATGGCAGCGGTTATATACTTTTTAGCCTGCTTGATTGCTTTGATTACCGGATAACCTTTTCCTAATCCTGCCGCAATAGCTGACGCAAACGTGCAACCGGTCCCATGTGTATGACGGGTCTTGATTCGGGGTGATTTTAGCAGCTGGAATTTTCGTCCATCATATACCACGTCTATCGCCTGATTTTCAAGGTCTAAATGACCACCTTTCAACACTACCCATTGACAGCCGCTCTCTTTTAAATCTCGGGCAGCCTGCTGCATATCTGACAGATCTTTTATTCTTCTGTTCAACAATACTTCTGCTTCGAAAACATTGGGAGTGATGACCATCGCCTGCGGAATAAGTTCCTCCCAGATTGCACGCCGGGCACTTTCAGCCAGAAGCGCATCGCCACTTTTCGCCACCATTACCGGATCTACCACTAAATTGGGTATTTTAAAATCACGCACCGCTTTGCTCACCACCATTACAATTTCGGTACTGGCCAGCATACCGGTTTTTACCGCGTCGACCCCGATATCGGTTACCACGCTCTGAATTTGCTGATAAATAAAATCGGGAGGAATTTCGAAGATTCCTTGCACACCTCTGGTATTTTGAGCCGTCAGAGCGGTAATAGCTGACATGCCATACACACCAAAAGCCATAAATGTTTTCAGGTCAGCCTGAATGCCCGCTCCGCCTCCACTGTCAGAGCCGGCAATGGTCAACAATCGTTTCATCGGTATTCTCCTCTTAACTATTTTCTATTGACGAAATGATCCCACCCTTTTGGTTGTAAAGCAATTTTCTCTCCTTTATTGTTTTGAAAATAATAGTCTTCAATATCGGGAAGAATTTTCCCGATTTCGGTGAGCGGAAGAGAAAAACGATTACGCAGTACCTCCATTTGTTCCTTCGATACCTCTGGATGAACCGTGAATAATAGTTCGTAATCCTCTCCGCGGTGCAGGGCCAGATCGAAAACAGAGGTACCGGTCATAGACGATATTTCATGAATATTCTTTGCCAGTGGTAATTGATCAAAGTTTATCATCGCTCCAACTTTGCTCATTTCACAGATATGATATAAATCACCAGCTAATCCATCGCTGATATCAATCATGGCGGATACGAAATCCAGCCGGGCTAATTCTTTTCCCAGCTCGATTCTGGGTTGCGGATGAATATGAGCCTCAACTTCCGGTCGAAATTTTTCGGGATAGTTCGTTCCATATTTTTGCAGTACTTCAAAACCGGCACCGGAAGCACCCAATTTTCCACTGACCAGGATTCGGTCACCGGCTCTGGCTCCGCTGCGCGTGCGAAAATGCGGCAAATTTATCTCTCCCAGCAGGGTGATGTCCACAATTAGTTTATCGGCACTGCGGGCCAGATTGCCTCCTATGATTGCTGCGGACGCCGAATATAATTCATCCTTCATTCCGGAAAAGAGTGAATCGTATGCTTCTACAGAAAGTGAAGGCGGAAGCCCCAGTGACACCAGAGCGTAGCGCGGTGTTCCACCCATCGCGGCAATATCGCTTAAATTCACCGCCATGGCTCGCTGACCAATCTGATAAGGAGACATATATTCCCGCCGAAAGTGTTGTCCTTCGATCTGGATATCACAGGTGAGAATGAAGGCTCGCTGGTCGTCTACTTTGATCAGAGCCGCATCATCGCCGATATCCACCAATAATTGCGGATCATTTACTTTCGGTAATATTTTTTTAATGCGGTCAATAAGGGAAAATTCACCAATTTCCGCGATGGTGGGTGGTTTATGTTTCATTTTATATTTTTCTCTCTCAGGATAATTGATTTGATTTGCCGGGCGGATTCGCTGACGTTTTCGGCGGAAATGATCGCCGAAATGATGGCGACCGCATTAGCCCCTCCCTGAATCACACTCGCCACATTCTCTCTGTTTATCCCACCGATAGCAACTAATGGTAAGCGGCAATTG
>CAYMXZ010000077.1:0-14662 GCA_964394475.1 uncultured Caldithrix sp.
GTCCTATATAGGGAATGTCCATTTGCAGATTTTGGAGAGGGTTGACAAGTCGAACAAAACCCATATTCACCTGCTCGCCACATTTCTGACAATTTTCTAAACCCCAGGCGAGGAAATCCAGACGATAAGGCCGATCAGTTTGCACAGTGGTAGGAAGAGAATCGATGATGATTTTAAAGAATTGAGTCCAATGCATATTATCTGTTATAGCCGGCATGGTATAAGTGGTAAAAAAATTGCTGCCCAGATATACCTCTTCGAAATCGGCCAGATAATCCTGATCCAGATCAGGTGATACTGGAAGGTAATGACTGCTATCTGGAATTACTTGCGCTGGAAGAGCACCAATGCTCAACAAGAGAGTCAATGCAGCTGCCGTTGACAATTGGCGATACCGATACCCTTTCCTTATGTTTTTACTGGTGAATTCTTGCCGATACCATTCGAGAGTATGGTGATGAATGGAAAGATAATATGGCAACAATTCTGGAGTTATTCGACAGTGAGGGCATGCCCAGTGGAAAAGCTTTTGCTGGAGATTTTTATCCAGAAAATTTGGCTGATACGGTTGACGAATAAATTGTTGCACACAGCAGGAGGGATAGCCAAAAAGGAAACCTTCGAGACGTTGAGTAGCCGCTGAGTGATCGAGTACCGATCCTGAAAATCGCCGGCAATAGAAATCGAGATAGCGAGCAGAATGACTGAAGATGGTCTCATAAACTTTATTGCCGTTCCAGGCCCTTCTGAGAATGACTTCATTTTTTAAGCCTGATTGTCGTAACCACTTTTTTTGCTTATCGGTAAGTATTTTTTCCCAACGGCTGAGCGGTTTAACTTTTTGTCGGGTAAGCTCAACCAGGTAATAAAATTCAAAATCGTTTCGGTTTGCCTGAAATCTGATCACTGCCTATAATCCTCCTGAAAAATATTGTATACGAAAAGTAGCATTTTATCAATAATAATTTTCTAACGAACAAGTAACATCTTTTTTGTTTGTCTAACATCAGTCACTTTTAATTGACATAAATAGATACCACTGGACACAGAATTCCCAGATTGATCTCGACCATCCCAGACTACTGAGCCGTACCCCGATACTGTTTGGTCATCTACCAATTGTCTTATTTCATCGCCCAATACGTTAACTATGCTTAATTTTACTTTCATACTTTTTTTCAGGTAAAAATTGATAACGGTTGATGAATTGAATGGATTGGGATAATTCTGGAAGAGCTGAAAATTATCATTGATAAACTCTTTTTCATCTGGTTCAATTCCAACTATCACTGGATTAAATCGATAGACACCGCTATCGGGAGTCGCAAAATATATCCAGCCATCATCCCCCGAAACGAGGTCGATAACGGGATTAGCAATATCCAGTAGTAGATTGGTCCAGCTATTCCCCACATCTTTAGAGTAAAGACACATCGCATTTCCATTGCCTAAATTGTCAGCGCCAGCGATGAAAATAGTAGAAGTGAATCGATGATAAATTACTTTTTTGATTGAAATCCAGCTGGTATTGAAAATTTCATTCCAGTGAGTTCCACCATCCAGTGATAAATAGACATTGGTGGCGACAATAAAAATAGTGTCTGCCGCAGGGCCAGTAAAATCGATATCAGAGACGAAAGAAGGAGGCGATAACCAGATCCAGGAATTCCCATAATCCAGGGATTTGAGAAGCAATATTCCAGTGATGCCTTCTGCGCCACCGGTCATTACCACTCCGGGACTTTCTTCATGAACTTTAACAGTCTGCACATATCCTTCACTGCTGGCGGTATAAATGGATACCCACACGGAATCAGTAAAATACCGTCGGTAAAGTGCTCCACCAGTGGCCGCATAAGTTTCTCCGCAGATGCTGGGATCAGGAAAACCATCTAATTCATGAACAATGTGGGCTAC
Organism: uncultured Caldithrix sp.; assembly: GCA_964394475.1. Classification (GTDB taxonomy): domain Bacteria; phylum Calditrichota; class Calditrichia; order RBG-13-44-9; family RBG-13-44-9; genus RQOF01. The sequence goes on from CAYMXZ010000077.1 coordinate 1,918, forward strand.
GGAATCACTTATCCCCTGATCTCTGGGTTCAAATGCACCTCCCATAAAACTGCAATACACTAAATGCGGATAAACGGAATCGGGTTTGATGCCAGCCCCAATTGCCCAGCCTAAAGGACCACTTTTATGGGGATAGACAGTATAAACTTGTGCTGAATCCAGACCAACCAAATTCCAACTACTATCCCCCCCGTCAATAGTTGTGACTTCCTTCCAGTAAACCCCATGTTTCATGGTACCGGCAGCGGTGATGTTCCCATAAACCCCAATAGCCGTAATGTCCTTATTCCTTAGACCCAAACGTTCTAACGGAACAGGCTGGGGCTGAGAAAATAATTCTTCTGGCGCGATGAAAATCAAGCCTGCCATGATGACCATCAAATTTAGTAAGTTTCGAGCATTCACCTTTGTCCCCCACATCTGATCTTTCAAAAAAAGTAATTATCTCAACAATAACATCTTTCGAGAATTTCGCTGATCACCAATTATTACTTCATAAATATAAACCCCGCTGGAGACTTCATTTTACTTTTCATCGCGTCCATTCCAATAAACAAAATGCCTACCTGGCAAACGGGATTCATTCGCCAGCGTCTTTATCTTCCGACCTAACAAATCATAAATCGACACTTCCACTTTTGCCGGAATTGACAGGGTAAATCCGATGCGGGTCGAATTGTTAAAAGGGTTGGGATAATTTATCAGGAGAGTAAAAAATTTATTTATCCGTTCTTCACTGATTTCAACCACCGGATCCATCATCACCTGCATACTCACCGTGCTGTCTGGCCAATTCTGGATTCGTTGCGTCAAATACTGAAAATTTTCTTTGAAAAATTCAAAGTTCATGATTTTTGCATAATCCCGAATCCTGAAGAAGCCATTGGAATTAGACCAGGCAATTTTCGGTAGATAGTTTCCGTATGGATCAAAATAATAACCGTAAACTATTTCCACATCATTTAGCGGATGACCCATTGAATCCGTGATCACGCCTTCGACATTCCCTCGGGCGTTGAGGCTGTCATTGGCCTGACCAAAGGTTGGTGAATTATCCAGATATCTGAAATTCTGCCAGCTATTATCATCTTTAAATAAGCACATTGATTGACCAGATAGGGGGGCTGCCACCATCGAATATCCCGGTACACTTCCATAAGTGATGGCATCAATCTGAGCATTCACTGTATCATACAACATAATAATGTCACCCTGCGGATTTAAATGGAATGGAGCCAGAAGACTATCGGGAGTGACCAGCAAATAGGTAGTGTCGATCACCATCCCATTTTTAAAATAAGCGGTGTCGGAGAGTGAGGTAAGATAGCAGCCATCCAGAGAAAAGGGCATTTGCGGAATATCAATATGAAATTCGATCATCCAATCACTAGAATCCACTTTTAGTTCATTGAAATAAATGATCGCTATCGGATTGGCAAAAAGTGCGGAACAGGTCATAAGCACAAAAAAAATCAGGTGAAAAGTTCTCATCTTTTCCCTTTCCAGACTATTTTCAGATTTTCTTTGGGCATAAAATCAACGCGCGAGATAGAATAGATATGTTGATTATTTTGAATTTTCTCTTCCTGATAGTCCATGGAGATATAAACCAGATGCATATCCTCGGGGATTTTTATAATATAGCGTGCAAATTGCAGCGGTCGGTTCCATTCGCGAGTACTGGTCAAGATATATTCACATTGATTCGCCAGCGCTTTTTGGGAATAAAAAACAGTGAGCATAAGTGATTGTTGGGAAAGAAAAGGAATAGAGAAGAAGATGCCGTTTATATGTGGACGATAAACCAGAGAACGATCGCCTGTCGATAAACTAATGTTGATGCTATCCGGGTATGTCAATCGATGATCGACAACAAAAGGATAATACATGGTTTGATTAACAGGATGGGAGGCAGGATTATAAAAGTAATATTTTCCTGAAACACAAATCCGGGTATCACTGATGGTAATATCAATTTGTTCACCCTGAAATTGAACAATCTGGGCGGGAAGGGAGATGAATATGGGAAAAAGGAAAAGGGTTAAGGGCAAATGGAAATATTTTATCATCTCCTGCCTTTCTTTCATATAAGAGATTTGGTGCGGGTGAGTCTGGACAATCTCAATCCAGAAAGGGAAAAGGGTTATTCATTCAAAAAAAGTACAGCGGAACCAGAGAAAAAGAAAATAGCAATGGATAGACTCTGCTTGAGCTGAAATAGCTGGAATGATGTTCACACATACCTCCCACATCAAACCTTTCTTAATTACCATCAGAATCTAAACAGACAAAATGAGAAAGTCAAGAAAACGAGCGGTGAAAATGAAGATTAATTTCCATATAGGATCACCCTGTTTTTAAGACTAAATTTGGCCTTTTATTTTGATGAGGTTTATTCATGCCTTATGCAGGTGAAATTGCCGGGTTAGCCACCGCCTTATGCTGGTCGCTCACGGCTATTATTTTTACCGCTGCCAGTCGCAGGATCGGATCATTGCAGGTAAACCTGTATCGGTTACCGATGGCACTTGTTCTCCTTTTCCTCACTTACATCCTGGTCGATGGACACTTTGAAATAAAGCGTGCTAACCTTTACTGGCTGTTGGGCAGCGGTGCAGTTGGTCTGGCCATTGGTGATTCGTTTTTATTTGAAGCCATGGTGTTGATCGGGGCGCGGCTTAGCATGATTTTAATGGCGCTGGCACCACCAATCACTGCCATCCTGGCCTATTTTTTCCTGGGAGAAACAGTCGGTACGATGGGAATTCTGGGTATCGCCATCACTATTGGAGGAGTTAGCTGGGTAGTAGCCGAGCGACATGCTGACGCCAATGGTCTTCCGAAAAAAATTTCCTGGGTCGGGATAATCTGTGGATTCTTTGGAGCATTATTCCAGGCGATTGGTCTCATTCTGGCAAAGAAAGGATTAACAGGTGAAGTGAGTCCCCTGTTCGCCACATTGATTCGTATTAGCAGTGCGACCCTCGCCATGTGGTCAGTTACTCTAATATTAGGAAAAGTGAAAAACCCCTGGCAATTATTCAAGGCTCATCCGACCGCCTTGCAGCAGATGTTACTCGCAGTTGTTTTTGGACCGGTATTAGGAGTAACCTTATCATTAGCAGCGGTGAAATATACAGAAACCGGTATCGCTGCCACCCTGATCGCTACTGTTCCCGTCGTGATGATACCTTTGCTGATTGTGATTGAGAAAGAGTGGCCCAGCTGGAGAGCCATCCTGGGAGCCGCTGTAACAGTAGGAGGAATCGCCATTCTTTTCCTGCGGTGAGGCTGGGAAAATACTTTCACCGATCGATTGATAAAAAAAATATAACAAGATCAATGGAAGGTAAACGTTATCGTTTCAAAATAGTCGAGGCGTTTTAAAAAATTTAGTCAATGATATTGCGCTCCTTAATGACCCAGATCAATGGTTTCAAGAAAAATATTGGTGTTTAAAATAATTCACTATTTTTAAACCAAAACCGAAATTATAATTAGAAAGTTGATTCTGAAAAAATAAATTATGGAGGTTCTCGTGAAAATTGAATATCGATTAGCCACATATTTCAAGAATTTATACTATAAATCTACAATTATCTGGATGGTCATCCTCATTCTATGTTTCTCAGGAACGGCGAAAGGTCCCCGGGATAATTCGGATAAAAAATCAAATCCAGTTGCCCAGGTGAATACGCTTAAAACCAATCACGACTATTCCTCTGGTCGCCAAATTGTTCCGGGATTGGTTATTGTTAAATATAAATCTTCTTTTTCAATCAATTCCATCAGCCATTCTTTTCTGCAGGAAAGACTGATAAACCGCTATCAGATTTATCAGATAGAACAGGCTTTTCCTTTCTTGCAGCACACTGCTCAGAAAAAGGCTGAATCTCTATCACGCATTTATTATCTGCATTATTCATCCAGCCAGGACCCGGTGACGGTTGCCAGGGAAATCGCCGGCGAGCCGTCCATAGAATATGCCGAACCGAAATATATTTACCCACTGCTGGAAATTCCCAATGATCCCCAGTATCCAGCGATGACCCAGTTTCCCTTCATTCAGGCGGATACGGCCTGGGGAATTGTCAAAGGCGAACAGGGAAGTGCTGTGATTGCCATCGTGGATGGCGGTACGGATTGGAATCACCCCGATCTGCTGGGAAATGTCTGGACGAATCCAGGGGAAATTCCCGGCAATGGAATCGATGATGAGGGCAATGGATTTATTGATGATGTCCATGGTTGGAATTTTTCCAATAATACCAATAATCCTACCGGGAATACTGCCACGCCGCAGAGTGCTGCTCACGGCACTCATACGGCAGGAATCGCGGCCGGAGTGACTAATAACAGCATCGGAATCAGCAGTATCAGCTGGAATTGCAAATACATGCCGCTCAATGCCGCTCATCCCACTATCGACCGTTCCATTTCGTATGGTTACGAGGCCATTACCTATGCGGCTGCCAATGGTGCCGATATCATCAATTGCAGCTGGGGAGGATTGGGTGGAGCCTCCAGTTTTGAACAGGATGTTATCGATTTTGCCTATGCCAACGGCACACTGGTGGTGGCAGCGGCCGGAAATGATCAAAACAACAACGATCTGAATCAGCATTATCCCTCCGGTTATCGTCATGTCCTTTCAGTGGGAGCCATAAATAAAGCCAGTAATACCATTGCCTGGTACACCAATTATGGCGTTTCAGTGAATGTCTTCGCGCCGGGATCTGATATTTACAGCACCACTCCAAATAATTCCTATCAATCGATGAGCGGCACCTCTATGGCCAGTCCGTTAGTCGCTGGCCTGGCCGGATTGGTGAAAACCCAGAATCCTGCCTGGAATGTGGATCAGGTGCGGGAACAGATTCGAGTAAATTGCATCAGCATCGATGCATCTAATCCTTCCTTTAGCGGACTTTTGGGAAAAGGAAGGATCGATGCTCTGCGGGCAGTTAGTAATTTTACTTCACCTTCCATACGCATTGTGGATTTTTCTTTCGTTGACAGCGGCGGCAATGGCATAATCAACGCGGGAGAAACGATTGACTTGCAGATCCTTTTTACCAACTATCTTTATACCACTTCAAATGTAACCTTTACTCTTACCGAGAATGATAACTATATCACTCTCACGAATCCGAACGGATTTATCAGTTCATTTAACAGCCATGATACATTAACTGTGGATTTTCAGTTTCAGGTTGCTCAGGGTGTGCCGGATGGATACATCCTGCGTTTTGTGGTCAATACTAGCAGTAGCAATTACAGCGACCGTGAGCTGCTGCAGTTAATAGTCAATCCGCCACAGTTTGCCATCCATAATACCAATCGTCTGCAGACGGCTATTACGACCGAGGGGAATATTGGATGGATCGATTTTCAAGGACAATCCAGTGGCATCGGATTTGTTTTTAATGGAGAAGACTATTTGTTTGAAGGAGGTTTAATGTTAGGAAATGCCAGTACGAAGGTTTCGGACTGTATTCGGGGAATTGATGGTCAAACACAGGATGATGACTTTCGTCCAGCCAAAGGTGAATATCTATCCATCGTCTCTCCGGGTCAGATTTCCAGCGAAGAAGGAACCATCTTATTCATAGATTCGATGGCTGCGTCACCGCTGGGAGTCTCCATTTTACAAAAAACCTATGCCGATACCACTGCGGTCAATCAAGGATTTATTATTTTTAAATACCAGATTGCCAATCCTACCCCTAATCCGATTACTAACCTATATGTCGGCCTATTTTTTGATTGGGATATAGTGGTTGGAACCGGGGTGAATAACTGGGTACGCTATGATGCGACGCGTAAAATGGGATATGCACAAAATGCCGCCAGCAATCCCACCAAACTGGTCGGCACTCGTTTATTGACATCCAATGCGACTATATCATATCGTTCGATAAACAATCCGTCTGAATTATATGATGGATTTAGCGATCTTGAAAAATGGAATTTTCTCAGCGGGGGGATTCAGACGCAGACCCTTGACAATATGGATGTGTCCACCTTACTGGCTGAGGGGCCCATGAGCATTCCGGCCGGAGAAATGATCGAGACGGCTTTTGCGATAGTGGGCGGCAACAGTTTAAGTGAATTGCAAACTAACGCCGATCAGGCTCAAAGTTTCTGGGAGGGAGCCTGGGCAGGAGTAGAAGCGAAAAATATAGCCATCCCTCAGAATCTTTTATTAGCGCAAAACTATCCAAATCCGTTTAATTCAACCACAGTGATCAGCTGGCGATTAGCAATAAGTCAGGTGGTGGAATTGAAAATTTTTGATCTGCTGGGACAGGAAGTGCGGACGTTGGTGCACGAAAAGCAGGAAGCGGGTTCTCACTCTGTGATCTGGGATGGAAAAGACGAGCAGGGAAATCTAGTAGCAAGCGGAATTTACCTTTATCGTATCCAGGCTGGTGATTTTGTGCAATCCAGAAAATTGCTTTTGATGAAATAATACCAGAATGATTTTAAAAACAAAAGCCCCGTTCCTTGCGGGGCTTTTTCATTTACTAAAACCGGTGGTTGATTTTTTCTCGAGTTTAGAGGATTGGTTTCAGGAATTAAATCATACAGATCCAGATGTAATATTTGATCCCCGGATTTTTTTGATCATTATGAAATTCGATTTGTGATGGTGGCTGTTAGCTATATAATAACACCACCGAAACCTCGGCTTATTTGATTGCTGTCTCTCCAACTTATGATCCGATGGTGCAGTCCAGGAAGTTACTGTTGATCAACTGATTTAATTTTTGCATTGGCAGTAGAGATAATTTTAGGAGTGTTCTATCGGAATAGTATTCATTTCAATTCATACTGCTTGCAGATCTTTTGAAAGATCATTCTTTATCCAATCGGTAAAGCCCGGCGGCTTTTGCCAGGGAAATCGCCCGGATGAATTCCGAATGGTGCAGGGGGCGGTTGAGCTCTTTATAATTACCAGCCTCTCCGGCTGGACGGTATTGGGGCATGACATTGAGGTAAGTATGGGGTGAGATTTCCCTTGCTAAGAATTCAAAGATGTGGCGAGAGTCCTCTAATATTCCGGGCATCACCAGATGGCGCACCAACAATCCTTGCCGGGCAAGTCCCTGTTCAATAACTAAATCACCTACCTGGCGATGCATTTCTTTTAGTGCCGCTCGGGAAATGGTCCCATAATTCATTACGGCAGTGTATTTTGCTCCCAGCTCATCAGAAAAGAATTTGAAATCCGGCATATAGATATCGACTAGACCATCCAATAATTGCAGACTTTCCAGGCTGTCATATCCTCCTGAGTTGTAAACCAGCGGAACCTCCAGGCCATCCTGGGCAGCCAGATAGAGCGCCTCGATGAGCTGAGGAACCACATGGCTGGGAGTAACGATATTGATATTATGGCAGCCCAGTGCCTGCAGTTTCAGCATCATTTCTGCGAACCGGGGAATACCAACCTCACGACCAACCAGAAGATGACTGGTATCATAATTCTGGCAGAACAGGCAGAGCAGATTACAGCCGCCAATAAAAATTGTTCCTGATCCATGCCATCCTACCAGAGGTGCTTCCTCGCCAAAATGGGGGAAATAACTGGAAATAATAGGCTTGTAGCCTACGCGACATTCACCTCGTTCATCCTGCAGGCGATTTACTCCACATTGTCGAGGACACACCCGGCACTGGCTGGCGAGTTCCCTGGCCCGGGCGATTTTCTCCGGAAACTTCCCTTCCCGCAACGATTTAAGATAAACCGGACTCGCTTTTTCCATCAACACCACAATGCAAAAAATTAATCACGTCGTACTTTCAATAAAATATACTGAACGGTTATTCGATAGACATCTACATCTTATACAAGAATTACTTGAGGTTATCCTGCTCTACCGCTTCTATTAACATATCGTAAAAGCGTTGTTCAGCATCGATGACCCGGATCCAGGCGGGGATGAATGTAGATTCAGCGGTGGCTTCCAGGGCGGTTTGCCCGGCCTGAATGATGCATTGAACAAAACTTTCCGCGGTTTTTGATTCCATGTGTCGATCATAATTCAGGCCATTCAAAGAGGCGTCCATGGCATAGCGTCCAATAAATTCGCGGGCGGTGCGGAGATAGGTTGATTTCAAGGTGAGAAAAAACTCGGAAGTGAAGATAACTCCCTGCGCCGCCAGTGTGCGAAAAATTGATTTGGCAATGTCCACAGCCATTTTTAATATACCGGTGTTCAGATCATCCCATTTAATCTCCTGATGCTTGTGCTCATATATTTCGGCAATATCCACCTGAGCAATGCGATGCAGTACTGTGTTGCGATACACCTCGGCCAACATGCCGACTTCCAGGCCCCAATCGGATGGAACTCGCAGCTGGGAGGCCAGTTCAGTGCTGAGGGCAAATTCACCGGAAAGGATGTAGCGGAAACTGTCCAGGTAGCCCAGGAAATCATTTTGTCCTAACATCTTTTCCAGTGCACGAATCAAAGGTGTCACAAATAAGCGGGTTACCCGACCATGCATGCGGTCCGACAGCCGGGAATAATACCCTTTGCAAAACTCGAAGGGATGGGTGGGATGAACCATCGGATAAACCAATCGAGCCAGCAGTTCAGGGCTGTAATTCACAATATCGCAGTCATGTAAGGCAATCACATCCGAAGCTCCTGTGGCTAACACATAACCAAATGCCATCCAGCTTTGACTGCCTTTTCCCTGATCACCGATTTGAAAACCCAGATCTTCCAGATGCTTATAAATCTTTTTCATCCGCGGTCCGTCATTCCAGATAATTCGCCAGTGATGAGGGAGTTCAGAAAAAAAATCCCTGGCTTTCTGAAATTGCTCGGCGTCCATTCGATACATGGTAATGATAATTTCATTGATGTACTTTACTTTCTTCAACTCTTGTATAATATTCGGCAGTGCTGGTCCTTCCAACTCAGAATATAAAGACGGCAAGACCAGTGCCAGCAATCGTTTTCGCACATTAACCACTAATTCTTTTTCCAGATCTTCCAGTGATCGGTTAGTCAGTCGATGTAAAGTGACAATTTGCCCATTCTGAAAAAAATCAGACATGACGAACCTCCTTATTTGATGATGAAATCATTCAGGACTTTTTAATGTAAGAAGAGCATTCTAAAAAGGCAAATGATTCAGCCTTTCTTTTAAAAATAAATGTACCGAGCTAAAGCTCGGTAACTACTCAAACGGGAAATGATTGTCACAGCTGGTTATCAATGCTGGATTTCTTTAATTAGCGCAGAGGTTATCTCTGTCGTGGTAGCGGTGCCTCCTAAATCAGGGGTGAGATGGCGGCGTTCGGTAAGCAATACAATCACACCATGTTTCACATGAGTGGCTGCGGTTTCTTCTCCCAGATAGCGTAACATTAACTCCGCGGAGAGAATTAAGGCCAGAGGATTTGCCAGATTCTTACCAGCGATATCCGGTGCACTGCCATGTACGGCCTCAAACACTGCCAGATCCTCTCCATAATTTACTCCCGGCACCAGTCCTAATCCCCCAACCAGACCCGCTCCCAGATCGCTGATAATATCTCCATAGAGATTCGTCATCACTAACACATCGAACTGCTGGGGACGCATCACCATTTGCATGGCACAGTTATCGACAATGATTTCTTTATACTGGATCTCAGGATAATCGGCAGCTACTGAGCGGCAACATTGTAAAAAGAGTCCGTCGCTTTTTTTCATAATGTTGGCTTTATGGACGGCCTGTACCATTTTCCGTCCATATTGGCGGGCATAATCAAAGGCGAATTTGGCGATTCTCTCTGAGGCTGTCCGGGTAATAATTTTCAAGGTCTGTGCGACACCCGGAGCGATATCCTGTTCCAATCCTGAATATACATCCTCCGTATTTTCTCGCACGATCACCATATCCACATTGGAAAACCGATCGCTAATGCCGTATTTAGAATTAATGGGACGAACATTGGCGAAGAGATTCAATTGCTTGCGCAAAGCAACATTCACGCTCTGAAAGCCCTCCCCTATGGGAGTGGTCACCGGACCTTTCAATGCCACTTTATTTCGCCGGATTGATTCCAGGACTTTTTCCGGTAAGGGTGTTCCATACTTTTTCATGGCTTCATTCCCGGCCTCGACCACTTCCCATTCAATATCCACTCCGGTAGCGGCAATCACTTCCTGAGTGGCCTGACAAACTTCCGGACCAATACCATCGCCAGGGATTAAGGTTACACGATGCTTCATTTATAAATTCTCCTGCTTAAAAAATTCGCTCCTTATGAATATACGCCTCACCATACTTTCTCTCCAATCGTAATTTGAATTATAAAATTTCTATAACCTACTTCATATAAAGAATATTATTCTGAATTGTAGTAAACTTTTTTCAGAAATAATTTCTTGCCAAACTAAAAAAAAATTTTAAAATTTATGGTGTCATTAAATGGGCATTTGCAACAGGAAAAGTGAAAAGTAAATTACTTTTCTAACATTGTTCTTCTATGAGTCTGGAAACTGATTTCTGATTAATCCGGTTCAGTCTTACAAATTATTTGTTGATTAATAATTTGTAAATAGATAGAGGGTTTAATCATGAAACAGTTTTTTTTGCTTTCCGTCGTTTTCGTTCAGGTAGTTTTCCTCTCAAATTTACCATCCAAAGTCTGGCAAAGAGAAGCACCCGATAGTACCGGCAGTAGAAAAGGTGAGTATTGCTCATTGGCAATAGATAGCGAGAATAATCCACATATTGCTTATTACGACGACGACTTTCGAGACCTGCGTTATGCCTATTACCGAAATGGAATCTGGACGGTTGAAATTGTTGATAGTGTAGAAAACGCCGGTCAAAATTGTAGTATCGCTCTTGATTCAAAAAACCATCCACATATCAGTTACCGACAAAGATATTTAGGAGACTACTGGAGCTTGAAATATGCCACTCGGACCGATACCGGATGGGTGAAGATGATCGTTGATACTCCCAAGGATACCAATTACGCCGAGGTAGGAGAATACAGCAGTATTGCGATTAATAAAAATGATTATCCCTACATCTCTTATTTACAAGATTCCCCAACCAAAATAAAATTTGCCTATAAGAATGAGACGGGTTGGCATTTCGATCTGGTCAGCGATGTTTATAGCTGTTATTTCACAAAATTAGTGCTTGATAACAACGATCAGCCTGTTATTGGTTTCCATAACTGGCAACCGGAAGATTCGATTTGCCATAACCGGTTGAAAATCGCTTCTCTTAACCCAATCGATTCCAGTTGGTCGGTTGTCACCGTCCCGGATAGTATCGGGGGAACCTATTTTGGCACTCTTATCGGTTTTGATCTGGACAGTCAAAATAATGCGTATTTTGCTTATATAAAATACTGGGATGATTACTTGCGATTGGCGGTTTATGATGGACAGAACTGGCATATTGAAACAGTCACAGAAGATCCCGGTCCATATAGTTCACCCGGTTTAACCCTAAAAGTAGATCGTCTTGATCAGCCAGCTATTGTGGCATTCTATTATAGCGAGGAAGTTCGTTTTTATCAAAAAGTCAACGATCGATGGTATATACAAATGGTAGATGATTTTGTGAATCCTACCGAATATTGCTCCCTGGATTTTACCAGTGAAAATTACCCTTGCATTGCCATTGAAGGTCGAACTCGCAATTATACTCGCTATGCCCTGTTCTATTATCGATTCTGGCCTGGAAATCCCCACATACATTTACCGGCCTTTTCCCATAATTTTGGAAGTGTATGGACGCAAAGTTATGTCGATTGGAACTGTGAGGTTGAAAATCGTGGTGAGGCACCATTAATTATTAATCAACTTCAATTTACTTCTCCCTGGTGGGATACCACTTTTCAGATCATCAAAACTCCCGTGCCTAAAAGTATCCTTCCCCAGAGTTCCGATTTTATTACACTTCGATTTAAACCCCGCAGCGAAGCCACTTTTTATGATACCCTGCTGATCTCCAGCAATGATTCGCTACAATTAGAAACTAAAGTCGCCCTGGAAGGTAAGGGTATCAGCAGTGGAACCACTGGTAATCTTTTTTTAACCGTAAATAATGTTTACATTAATCATCCATATCGTCAATTGAGAAAAGATTTACCTCTCAATAATGTCGCGGTCAGTCTATACCAGAACAACCAGCGAGTTTATGGACCCCTTCATACTGGAACGAATGGGCAACTTCAATTTACTGATATCTCAATCGGGGATTATGATATTAGGCTCACCAGCGTTATTCATATTCCCGGTGACCAGCCCAATACCACTCTAATCGATTCTTTGAAATTGGTTCGATCTTTTTCAGTTAACCCGGGTGGAAATTCTCTGACCATCTTTTTCCCGGAATCCCTCTTTGTTGAGAAATACCAGCATATCTATGATCTAACTCATATCGAGAAAACCGGCTGGGATTATACCGCCACTTTTAGGTATCTAGATAGTGAGACGAAGGTACGCACCTTACTCAATCTCTGGAAATTGAATCTTCCCTCGGAGGTGGAGAGTAGCATCAGCCGACTGATTTTAAATGAATATATGATCCTCCATTTATTCGATCCCTCATACCGAATGGGAGTGGAATTCGTGCACGACGTGGGTGAATTAATTAACATGGTATTCTATTCTGATCTGTATTTTCCTGGTATTTTACAAGTGCTATTCAAAATTGTTATTGATTTAATCACTGGTGACCCTTTATCAGCCGTCGTCCGTCTGGTGATTGATGC